>JAEWSS010000106.1 GCA_023459755.1 Verrucomicrobiota bacterium
GAAATAAACAACCCGCGGCGCACCGGCCGTCGTCCATCGACGACCGCGGCGCACCGGTGTTCCGGCTTTACGAACCCGCGGAGCACGGTTCAAATCAGAAAACAACAAAGGGAGCCGTCGCCGCCGAAATAATTTCGATGACAAGACCCCCTTGACTAATTCCGCCCGCCGCTGAAACCGAGCAACCGCAACCTATCTTGACATTGTCGCAAATCCGGTCGAAAAATTTTCACGACCCGGATTCGCCGGCGCATTATTAACGTCTCCCAACCGCTTTCGCGGCCGACTCAATCGCCAGCCGACCGGATTCTCTCACGGCCGGCGGGATTAACGATTGTCACCGAATCAATCAAATCGAAAAGTTTTCATGATTAACGGCTTGTCAACACCGGAACGAAACAGGCAGTCCCGTTCCGATCGGATTCAGGGTCCGCTCCCAAACCGACTTGCCGGCCTCGGAGCGGCGCGGAAAAATGCGGCAGACTACTCGGCGGCGCCGCCTTTGGATTCGATGTAGCTGATCGCCTGACCAACCGTGGTGAGCTTCTCGGAATCCTCGTCCGGAATGTCGGAACCGAACTCGTCTTCAAACGCCATCACCAGCTCGACGAGGTCGAGCGAATCGGCGCCGAGATCCTCAATGAACTTGGCGTCGGGCGTGACCTGATCTTCGGAAACACCAAGCTGTTCAACAACGATTTTCTTGACTTTGTCGGAAATCGAAGACATTTTTGTCCTCCTGAATTTTTAAGGTTATCACGTTTTCCATTCTCGTAAAATCAACAACTAATATACTGCATATTTATAAAAATGCAAATTTTTTCGTCAAATTCCCAGTGCTTTATACATTTCAGGCGGAATGGCCTTCATGAAATCGGGCGAAAAACTGTGTCCCATTTTCGGTGACGGAAATATGGATTTCGGGCTTTTTATTTTGTTATAAGCGGCATAAACCGAGCTTGGACCACAGGCAACGTCGATCATGCCGACCCCGACCATCACCGGGCATTCGATCCGGGCGGCGAAGTTCACAACATCAAAATACGGCGCCATTTTGACCGTCCCCTCCGGCGTATTCTCCAGCAGCAGCGGCCAGCCCGAACTGCGGCCGACCAGATGGGCGGTGTGTTCGCACATCGCCGGAACGTTGGCAACGGCAAAATCAACCCGGCCGGGATTGAGTCCGGCCAGAATCAGCGAATAGGCGCCGCCCTGACTCGACCCCCACAGTCCGATATGCTTTCCGTCCCACTGCGGCAGCTGCTCAATCGCTTCGAAGGCACGGTTGGCGCCGATGATCGCGCGATAGTGGTAATATTTTTCGCGGTCGGGGGCGCCCTGATAGCTGTAAGTTCCCTTTTCGCCCAGTTTCCGGAACTCATCCGACACGGTTTCCGGCCGCGGATCGTAGGTGTGAATATTCACGATCATCCGGATCACCCTGGTATTGTCGAACAGATAAAGATCGGGCGCGGTGACGCCGGGGCCGGCCGGCGGAACACCGAGAATCACCGGGTAGCGTCCCGGCTTTTTCGGAACCGTCATAAAGCCGTAGATCCGGGTTCCGTCGATGTTGGCGTAGTTTATGCGGTAGCCGTCCAGTGCGGCATTTTTGAAATCGTCCATTTTTTCTATTTTAAGATCGAGCGGAATCGCCCTGGCCTTCGCGACGCCGTCGGCCCAAAAACTGTCGAAGTCGTCCGGCGACTCGGTGGCGGCAACAATTTTTTCAGCATCGAATCCCGCCGCGCCGATAAACTCCGGCCGATAAACATTGTCCGGATTGTTGACCGTACACCAGACAAATCCCGGTTCATTCAAAGTCACGTCGAACTTAATCGGCTCGCCGGCCTTGAAGTCCACCTTGCGTTCGAACAGCGGCGCCTGTTTTTCTTTGCGGAAAAAGACCGTGGCCTCGCCGTCCTTTTCGGCGGTTACGGAAAAAACCGCCGGTTCGCCGCACTTATACAGCGCGTCGGGGCGGTCGGTGTCGATCTTGAACTCCTGCGCGGCAGCGGCAACTCCGGCCGCGGCGCAGACAACCGCCAACATTCGCTTCATCACGGCTGCACCTCCGACGCCGGAACCGGATTGCCGGTGGTTTCCATCACCGCGCTTTCAACCGCCGCGCGGGTTTCGACATTCGCACTCTCCGCCGGAGCGGCGCATTCCCGGCCCCGCACCGCGAAATACCACACCGCCGCGGCGGCCAACCCGGCCATAATTATATACACCAGCCACTTGAAATGTTCCATTTTAATCCCTGAATATTGTTTGATTATTGAGCGTTCATCACCGCGTCGAGTGCGGCGTCGTGTTCACTGTAACTGTCTTCGACCGTGCTTTTGGAGTGTTGATAGGCCTTGCCCAGGACGGTGCGCGGCGGCTCCGAAGCGGATTTTCCGGCTTCGGCGCCATCGGGTTTCGCCGCCGGGGTCGCCGCCGGTTCGGACGCAGTGACCGGCTCCGCCGCGACGGTCGCCTCCCGGTCAAATTCCTTCAACAGAAAATAGATTGCCGCCGCAACAACGGCAGCTGCCAGCAGAAGGGAAATCAGTTTCATGGGGTCGCCTCCGTTTATTATTAATAGAATATAACATCACGAAAACGCCTTTGCAAGCCGCGGCGGTCAAAAAAAACAAACCGGCGATCCGACGCACATGAAGGCACACGGTCCGCGCGCCGTCCGGTCGATAAACCGCCGGGGATGCCGCGCCGCGCACTCCGAACCGGAAAAAACGCGTCTTTGCAAACCGGGGATGCCGCGGACAGCACCGAACCAAGGCAAGAGCTACGCCTTTGCACCGCCGAGCATGTCACGATCGGCGATCCGCCCCTTGCGCTGAACAATGTCGTTTTTATCATTCAGCACGATAATCGACGGATTTATCGCCGCCGCCTCGGCCGCCTCGCACAGGCTGAACGCCATGACGGTTACCACGTCGCCGACCGCCCCCTTGAGCGCCGCCGGACCGTTGAGGCAGAACATCCGGCTGCCCTCGGCCGCCGGTATCGCGTAAGTTTCCAGCCGCTCGCCGTTGGAACGGTTGACCACCAGAATTTTTTCATACGGCAGAATGTCGGCGGCGCGCAAATATGCAATATCGATGGCCATGCTGCCTTCGTAGTTCAGGTCGCACATGGTCAGCCGCGCACAATGTATCTTGCCGGTAAGGACTTGTTTCAGCATCTCAATCACTTCCTTTTTGATGTTGTATAATATAGCGCAAAAAGGACTTATTGCAACTTTTTTCATCACGCAAGGTTGCTTTTTGCACTTTTGTCGTTATATTATGTAGTTGTCATAATTGACGGAAACTTCGATTCGCAGGAATCCGCCGCGAGAAATTGCGGCGCCCGTGAGGTGGAGCCGGTCGGCGTGGCCATAGCGTAACGCCGGTAAAACGTAAAGGACGGTTTTCGTCCGCGCGTCCGGCGCCGATCAGCTTTGCGCCGCTTCTGCGTTTCGCGGTCTTGAAGAAACGGGAGTCGAATATCCGGCTCCCTGAACGATAGTCTAGCAAAACGGAAAGTGTAGAAAGTATGGAAGCAGCGACCCACATTTGCGTCTATTCCGGATCGGCTCATCCCAAGCTGGCCCAGGGCATTGCCGACTTTATCGGCGTGCCGCTCGGCAACGTAAACATCACCCGGTTCCCCGACGGCGAAATCCACGCCCAATTCGGTGAACACGTCCGCACCGCCGATATTTATATCGTGCAGCCGACCTGCAAGCCGGTCAACGAGAACCTGATGGAGCTCCTGATCATGATTGACGCCGCCCGTCGCGCCAGCGCCGCCCGCATCACCGCGGTGCTTCCGTTCTACGGCTACGCCCGCCAGGACCGCAAGGATCAGCCGCGCGTTCCGATCAGCGCAAAACTGGTGGCCAACCTGCTGACCACCGCCGGCGCCGACCGCATTATCTCGGTCGACCTTCACTCCCAGCAGATCCAGGGGTTCTTCGATATTCCGGTGGACCATCTCTACGCCCGGCCGGTGCTGGTTCCGGTGATCCGCCAGATCACCGGCGGCAAAGACCTGGTGGTGGTGGCTCCGGACTCCGGCAGCGCCAAGATGGGCATGTATTACGGCGATCTGCTCCACGCCGGGTTCGCGGTGGTTGCCAAGCGCCGGCTGTCCGGCGACAGCGTGGCCTCCAGCCATCTGGTCGGCGAAGTTGAAGACAAGGTGTGCATTATCACCGACGACATGACCAGCACCTGCGGCACACTGGCCGCCGCCGCCGAAATTCTCAAAGCCCACGGCGCCCGCAAGGTTTACGCCGCGGTCACCCACTGCATGCTGAACGAGACCGGCCGCCAGCGGCTGCTCAGCAGCCCGATCGAACAACTGATCGTAACCGACACCATCCCGCAGTCCGACGATCTCGGCGGCCGGATCAAGGTGGTCGGCATGGCGCCGATTCTCGGCGAAGCCATCCAGCGCATTCATGACGGCAAGAGCGTCTCAACACTTTTTTATGTGCGTGATTGAACATAAATCGCAATATCCTATAAAACAACAAAAACAAGGAACACTATGAGCAAGAAGAAACACGAGATTGCAGTGCTCGAGCGCAAGGAGTTCGGCAAAAACGCCTGCCGTCGCGCCCGCTGCAACGGAATGGTGCCGGTCAACGTCTACCGCAAGGGCGTCGAAGGCAGCCGCGCTTTTTATGTGAAGGCCAACGAGTGGGAAATTC
>JAEWSS010000107.1 GCA_023459755.1 Verrucomicrobiota bacterium
ACTTTAAAACCTTCGCCGTTCTGCTCGACTGCACCCGCAATCTGGTGTTTAATCCGACTTATCTGCGCCGTTATTTTGCCGCGCTTGCTTTGACCGGCTGCAACATGGCGATGCTTTACACCAAGGACGCCTATCGACTGCCGGACGAACCTTATTTCGGCTATCTGCGCGGCGCCTATACCATGGATGAACTGCGTTCGATCGACGACTGCGCCGCAAAGTTCGGCATTGAACTGGTCGGCGCGATTCAGGCGCTCGGCCATCTTGAGCCGGTTCTGCGCTGGCCGGCCTACGCCGCCGTCTGCGACACCGCGTCCGTTCTGCTGACCACCGAACCGGCCAGCGGCGACCTGATCGGTAAAATGCTCGATTTTTATTCCGGCGCCCTGCGCAGCCGCCGCATCCATCTCGGCATGGACGAAACCCACGACCTCGGCCGCGGCCGCTACCTGGATATCAACGGCTACCGGCGCGGCTTCGATATTTACAACGACCATCTCGCAAAAGTTATGACAATGTGCCGCGACCGCGGTTTTGCCCCGATGATCTGGAGCGATATGTATTTCCGGATGGGCAGCCGTTCGCTTGATTATTATGACCTCGAAGCGGTGATTCCGCCCGACGTCGCCGCCGCCATTCCGCCCGGCGTGACGCTGGCCTACTGGGATTATTATCACACCGACGAAGGCTTCTATTCCGAATGGCTCCGGCGCCATTTTGCGCTGGCCGGCCGGCCGGTGATGACCTCCGGAATCTGGACTTGGGGTACGTTCTGGTATGACCACGCCTCCACCGCTGCCACCGCCGTTCCGTGCGTCGCCGCCTGCCGCAAGGCCGGAGTGGAGGAGATTGTCTTCGCCATGTGGGGCGACGACGGAAGTTACTGCGACTGGGGGTCGGCGCTGGCCGGGGTGGAGTATGTGTCATTGCTGCTGCATTCCGGCGGCGCTCCGGCTCCGGCGGCGCGTTTCCGCGCAATCTGCGGCGGCGACTACGAACTGCACCTGAAACTCGGACGGCTCGGCGAACGGTTGTGCGGACTGAAACTGCTGGCGCCGGCCGTGCTGTGGGACGATCCGCTGCTGGAAATCTATTGGAAGGAGCAGTTCGCCGCGCACGGCGCCGACTACTGGCCGACGGTGGAAAAACTTTACGACGAATTGTTTGAAGCCGCATCCGCCGTTCCTTACGATCCGTCCGGCATTGCCGGCGACACCCGTCATGCGGCGCTGCTGATTGATGTGCTGCGCTCAAAAATCCGTCTGATCGGGGAAATGCGCCGCGCCGCGGCTGACGAAGAATTCAGAAAAAAACTTCTGGAGTCCGACCGGTTCGACCGGCTGCTCCGGCGGTTCGACGAACTCGACGAGTCGTTCCGCGCACACTGGCTCCGGTTCGGCAAACCCAACGGGATGGAACTTATGCAGATCCGGCTGGCCGGTCAGAAAAGCCGCTGGCGCGAAGCCGAACGCCGTCTGCGCGAGCTGAAAAGCGGCGAACACATTGAAGAAATTGAAGAGGCGGCGCCGTCCTGCGGTTCCGTGAATCAATACAAGTATTTTGCAACCGCGTCATTTTTCATTTAAGGGAGATAATATGAACGAAAACGCAAAAAAAATGGCTGAGGATTTCCTCAACAACGAAACCCAGTTCCATCTGGGGATGCTGCCCACCGAGCAGTCCAACCCCAAAACCAGCAATCTGGACAAGGTGTTCGCCCGGGATGCCGCCGAAGGAGTGAAGCTGCTGCTGTCGGTTGACTACGATATTATTCCGATGGCGGAAAAGATGTTCAAGTCGGAGCAGTTTGAAAAGCTGGTCGAAACCGGCTACCGGACGCTGACTTCCGGCGGACGGATCATCTTCTCCGGCTGCGGCGCCACCGGACGTATTTCAATTATCATGGAGTCGGCGTGGCGGCGCTTTTTTGCCGATCTGCGCGAGACCAAGCCGGAAATTTATGGAAAAGTCAAGGACTTCGAGAATCGCGTATTTTCGATCATGACCGGCGGCGACTATGCGCTGGTCAAGTCGGTCGAATGCTTCGAGGACTTCGCCGAACTCGGCCGCGAACAGGTTCGGCAGTACAACGCCGGAAGCAACGACATGCTGGTGGCGATCACCGAAGGCGGCGAAACCTCCAGCGTGCTCGGCACCGTTGATGAGTTCCTGAACCGCGGCGGCAAAGTCTTTCTGCTGTTCAACAATCCGGCCGACATTCTCTGCAAGTATATTGAACGCTCGCGCAAGGCGATCGAAGATCCCCGCGTGACCGTGCTCGACCTCTACTGCTGTCCGATGGCCATTGCCGGTTCCACCCGCATGCAGGCCACCACCTGCGAGCAGATGACCGCCGAATATGCCCAGGAATGCTGGATCAAGCGCTATTTCAAGGAACAGCTCACTGCCGCCGAATACGACGCGTTCAACTGGATCGACTATGATCCGGCCGCGGCGTTGAAGGCCAATATCGACGCCATCCGGCGCGACGACAACGCCGAGAGTATCGCCAAACTTTTGAAGACCGAGGTGGAGATATACAAGTCGCACGGTCTGGTCACATATTATGCCGACGCTTTTTTGTTCGACATCTTTACCGATACCACCGAACGCTCTCCAACCTTCATGCTTCCCGCGTTCAAGAAGCATGACGATGCCTCCGCGGTTCCGAGCTGGGCGTTTGTCAAGTGTCCGCTCGGCACCACCGCCGAGACCTGGCGCCGTCAGATGTGCCGCGACCTCCGCTGTCTGGACTGGACCCCGGATGACTATCGCCGGATGAACATTCCGGACTTTATCGTAGAAAACCCGCCGGCGATCAGCGCCTCCGAGCTGCTGCGCTTCCAGGTCGGCAACGAGTTCGACGGCGAGCGAGTCAGCCGTCATCCGGCGGTGGCGATCACCATAAACGGCGAGATTGAGAAGCGGACCATTGATAAATTCAACTGGGAAATGGCAAAATACGCTCCGAAATTCGACAAAACCTATTCCCTGTGGATCGGCGGAACCGCCAATCATGCCGGCGCCGACTTCTTTGTCAAGGCCGAAACTCCTAATTCCCCGCTTCATTTGATGGATAAACTGCTGGCCAAGCTGGTATTGAATACCATGAGCAGCGGCACGATGGTGCTGTTCGGCCGCATCTCCGGAAACTGGATGAATTACGTTCAGGTTTCCAATAAAAAACTGCGCGACCGCGGAATCCGTCTGGTGGTGGAGCTGTGTGGAGTGGATTACAAAACCGCCTGCTATGCCCTGCATGAAACGATGGAGGAGTATTCGCACAAGGACTTCAGCGGCAAGGAGCTGCCTGCGCTGGTACAGATCACCATCGAGCGGGTTGGCCGCAAAAACTGACGCATTGTCGCTTGACATGGCGAACCGGCAAAGCTGCGGCTTTGCCGGTTTTTTTGTGCTCCGGCCGGAGGCGGTAAATTAAGTAAAAAGACAAAAAAAGTGGTCGTAGGTTCGGCTTTCAGACATTTAGAGGAGTAATTATGAAGAGGAGAAAATTGCGTATAGGTGCCTGAAAGATGCGAACCTAAGACCAGTTTTACTATAGCACAAAAAAAATTAATTCCTATTGGCAATACAAAAAAAAGGAAAATAATTTCCCTTCTTATTTTTTTTTATTAAAAACAATATTGTCTTTTTGTGTTTTTAATGCTATATTTTGAAACATACGGATTTGAAGGGGGCGCAACGGAAAGAGGTACAATCATATGGACAATACGGAAAAGCTGTTTCAGGCGGCGGCCGACCGCGCCGGAACCATGTCGAAACTTGCCGTGTTCAGCGGAGTGGTTTCAGCGTTGTTCGCGCTGGTTTCGCTGATCTGCGGTACTATTTGGGATGAGATCGCCGGAAGCGATATTTTCAGTTTGGGATTTCCGGTATATCTCATTGCTTTTATTTTTTCCATGTCGGCGCTGATTTATGCGGCGCTGTCGCGGGCGGCCAACCAGGAAGAGGTGGACAAACTTCAACTGGAAAAGCGCAAGGCGTCGCATCATGCGTTCGACGTGTCTGAAGATGTCCGGTTCACCGCCGGACGGAGTTTCGCAAATTATAAGAAATACGCGCCTTATGTGGTTACACTGCTGGGGGCGGCACTGCTGCTGGTGCTGTTGTCCGGCTATGCCGCATACTGGGAGAGCGCCGACCGTATCCGGGCGGCTTCGGACAATAATCTGCGTTCGCTCATCATTGCCATATTAATGATGGCGCTGAGCGGATTTACCGGTGCGTTTTATATCGGTCAGGCGCGGGCGGCGAGTTTTCGCTGGCTGCGCGCCGTAGGAGGCTGGTTCATCGTCGGATTTCTCCTGATGCTGGGCGCGGCGGTCGAGCTTTGTCTGGCCCACTTTGGAATTCGCGGCGCGGAAAGCGTGATCGCGTGGATCGGCTGGGGGCTGGTGCTGGTACTGGCGTTTGAGCTGGTCATCGGCTTTATTGTGGACTTCTATCGTCCGCGGACGGTGGAGGAGGCGCGGCCGATGTTCGAGTCAAGTCTGCTTTCCTTGTTCACCGAGCCGGGCGGCGTTATGCGGAATATTGCGGACACGCTGGACTATCAGTTCGGGTTCAAGGTGTCCGGCACATATATTTATGGTTTTATTGAGCGTGCGCTGTTTCCGGCGCTGGCGGTGTGGCTGGTTTTTCTGTGGCTGTTCTCCGCGGTCGATCAGGTCGGCGACGGCGAGGTGGGGCTTCGGGTGCGGTGCGGAAAGCTGGTCAGCTCGGAACCGCTTTCCCCGGGACTTTATTTCAAACTGCCCTGGCCGTTTGAAACGATCAACCGCTATAACTGCAACATTATCCGGGAAATCGTGGTCGGTAACGATCACACCGCCGGTCATATTCACGCGGCGGATGAGCCGGAGGTCGATGACGGACACGGTCACAGTCACGGTCCCGACAAGGCCGCATTGGCCGCTGCCGAAGCCGAAGCCGAGGCGAGGACCCGCCATTTGATGTTCTGGGATAATCACGAGGGCGAGGAGACCAGCAGTTACATGGTGGCGGTGGCGGGCGCCGGAACGCAGTCGCGCGCCGCGTCCGGAGAGCTTCCGGTCAATATCGCGCTTTTGAACGTAACGTTCCCGGTGCAGTATCGGATTCGGGAAGATCATCTGCTGGATTATGTCTATCACAATATTGATCCGTCCGCCATGCTGAAACTGCTCGGCGAGGATGTGGCCACCGAATATCTGGCCAGCGCAAAACTGGAAGGCGTGATGGCCACCGACCGCAACAAGGTGACGGCGGCCATGAAGTCGGGAATGCAGGCGCTGGCCGACGAACTTGACCTTGGAGTGGACATCGTCGATGTGGCGATGATCGACGTGCATCCGGCTCCGGCCGTGGTCGAGGCGTATCGCAATGTGCTGAACGCGCAGGAGGAAATGCGCGGCGCCGTGTTGTCCGCGACGATCGACGAGATTCGGATTGTTCCGGCCGCCGAGGCCTACGCCAACGAGATCGTGGCCGCCGCCGAGTCTTACAGCGGAGGCCAGCGTCGGATCGCCGAGGCGGACGCCAACCGCTTTGGAAAACAACTTGAGGCGTATTCGGCTCTGCCGTCGCTTTTCCGGCTGCGCAGTTATCTCGATGTGCTGGAAAATGAGACGGTAAACGTTCGTAAATACATCATCAGCGAAGAGTTGCGCCGTGAAGTCTATGAACTCAACTTTGAAGAGAGCGTCAATTTTAACTTTTCCGATATGGAACTTGGCAAACAGCAATAAAATTTTATTACATAGGAGGAGCATATCATGGTAAATCAGGAAAAGCACGGGGGATTTTTTCGCCATTGGCCGGCTATTCTGCTGGGCGCGGTGGTAAGTTTGATTCTGATTTTTGCGATATTCACGTTTCAGGTGAACGAAAATACGGCCGCGGTGGTGACTACGTTCGGACGTGTCTCCACGGAGGCCCCGCAGCCCGGTCTGCATTTTCGCTGGCCCTTCCCGGTGGAGAAAATCTATAAGTTTGACAAACGGTCGCGCGCGTTCACCGGAACCGCCGCCGGCGCCGCCGAGGAAATTCTCACCAGCGACGGCAATAATATAGTCGTCAGTATTTTTGTTGTCTACCATATTGCCGATCCGGTGC
>JAEWSS010000108.1 GCA_023459755.1 Verrucomicrobiota bacterium
ACGGTTGTAGATTGCGATATACCACAACACGGCGACAGCGATCACTCCGATAACGATCCACATCATGGACATACTCATGGATTACCTCCGCAATTTTCGGTTTTTCAAGCGACAAAAACGCCGCATGACCGCATAAGCGGTCCTGCGGCGATATTGGAAACAGCGATTAGTGGCAGCAGCCGCATTCGCAGCCGTCCTCATGACCTTCGGCGTCCTCATAATAGGCGTCGAGCAGGTCGGTAGCCTCGAATTCCTTGATCTCCTTCTTCGCGGCCTCGACCATTGCAACGAACTCCTTGCGAAGCGCCTCGTTGCCATCTCCGGCCTTGCCGGTATTGACGAAGATCTCGAATTCCTCGGTATTGTATCCGCCGCCGCACTGCATATCTTTGGACTCGGCGAATTCAACGAGTTTCTGGAAGAAGAGGTCAAGTTCGACTTCTTCGATCGGATTGAAGGTACCGGTGACAAAAAATCCGAGTTCTTTAAATTCGGCGATCTTAAGTTTCTTGCGCAGACGCTTTTTCATGATATTTCCTTTTCATGGTTAATACTTCAGTCATACATGCATATTGAATAATATAGTCCGCAAATGCGAATGATTCCACCGTTGAACGCATTTTTAATAAAAAAAGCATTGGTTTTTTTCGGAATAAGTGCTATAATAATAGCAGGTGCAAAGAAAGGAGCGTCGAAAGAGCATGGCAAAAAAATACAAATTTACCACGCATGAGGACGTACAGGGGCGTTTTGTCCGCTGTCCGAAGTGCGGGGAACTGTTGTCGCCGGCCGATTTGGACTCCTTCAACAGTTGTCCGTACTGCAACTTTGTGTTGGAGCGGAACAGCGAGCTGGACGATTTTGTGGTGGACCCGATGGTGCAGAATTGGATCTCGGTATTCACGAACACGCGGCCGGACGGCCGTCGTCCGCACTAAGCCGCCGGCTTAGCTCAGTGGTAGAGCAGCTGACTTGTAATCATCAGGTCGTCGGTTCGACTCCGACAGCCGGCTCCATTTTTTATCCGCTTTCATAAAAGGCAAGTCGGAACGCCACCTCCGGGTTGCCGATAGCTCCGTTCCCCATTTATCCGCAGTCCAGCCGACAGCACAATGCCGTTGCAATATCCCGACAAAAAGACCGGGCGGCACGCCATCGGCGCACGCCCGGTGCAAACTCCAATTAAAACTCGATTAAGTCCGCTATCGCCAAAAACTCAGATCAAGCGTTTCATACGACTTTGACAGCATTTCCGGCACGGCGGTGTCCGACTCCGGCCACCAGCCTTCATAAAGATACAGCTCGTCGTCAAAGCGTACAACCAGCACGCGATAACAATAAGACACGTTGCCCAGAAACATTTTTTTCCCGGCGACTTCAAAACCGGACATACCCTCATTGGTCGTCAAATCGGACGCCGATACGTCGGTGAAGCCACGCTCCCGGAGCGACCGCACCATCAAATCGCGCCAAAAACTGCCGCCGGCATTTTCCAGGTCGCGGTGCCGGCTGAGCTTCACCGTCGCGCCATCCGCATTGACCGCGTAGGTCGCATCGCCGTCATAACTGACAATCGCAAAATTTTCCGGCAGCTCAACATCGAACGCATAACCGGAACGGGCATTTTCCGGATTTTGCCGTAAAATCTCGCTCCCCAGCCCGGACACCCAGGATACAGGTGTCCGACTGCGCGGCGCCGCCGGCCGCTCCTCGGCACTGAAATCCAAAACCAGCGTCAGGTAATCAACCCGGTTGCTCAACAGCTTCAAATGCCCCTTCAACTGTTCGATCTCGGTGGTCACGCGGGCAAGTTCACGTTCCACCTTCAGCAAATCTTCGACCTTGCCGGACTGTTCCGCCAATTTCTGCAACCGTTTCTGCAAAACTTCCAGATTGGCCAATCTGGTCTCAATGTCAAAAAACTGATCGGTGACGTCCTCGCCGACTATCTCACGGCCGTTCACCCGCCCCAGTTCGGACACCATCGCCAGCGCCGCCGAAGCCTGCGCCATCGGAATCCGCAGCGTCATGGAGAAATCGTTCACACTCTGCATGTAGCCGCCCAGCTTTTCGGCGGCGGCTTTAGCCGTGTTCTGAGCCGTCTGAATGTCGGGAACCGTCAGACGGTAAGTGGCGTTGAAGGTCATCTTGCGGCCTTCCGGAACCGTAAAACTTTCCTCAGCGGCGGCGTCCGCAGCCATCGTCACGGAATTGTTCTTTGCTCTCATCATTTTCGGCGCGGCAAGTGCCTCGGAGTCCGCCATTGCCCCGGCGGCAAAAGAGGCGGCCTCCGGCGGCGGCGGCGCGGATTTGTCATCGAGTGCCAAACATCCGGCGGTTAAAACCGCCAGCAATACCAGACCGGCCTGTCTTGAAAAAAACATAACTCCTCCTTTTATGATAACGATTGAACAATTGCAGACATCTTACTCACATGCCCAGATTTCCATATGGATTGGTTTCCCATGCCGCCGGACGATTCTGCGGCAGCGGCGACACGCCGGCGCGTTCCTGCGGCGAACAACCGCTCAGCGAAAACGCCAATGTCACCAGCAGAACAACACACAAAAAAGTCAAATTTTTTTTCATTTTCACGACAATCCCTTCACGCGTCCGCCATCAACGCGAACACAATTGACCAAACCCTATCCAATATTTCAACGCCCGACTTATCCCCGGCAGCCGCGTCCGGAATTTCGACCGTATAATTGACGACAACCTTTTCTTTAACAGCGTTCCCGAACCATGACTTTTTTTCCATAAAAATATCGCGGCTTCGAAAAATGACCGGCCGTTTCAGCCGTAAACAACTATTCCCGACTCAAACGTTGTTGCAAAACTTCAACTTAACTACTGCCGATTTTAAAAGAAAAAAGCTCCCCGTCAAAAACGGGGAGCTTTTGAATCGACTACTTTGTCCAGGTCTCGATGATGCCGTAGCGATCAAGTTCGGAATACTGGAACAGCACCACTGCCAGAAGCAGTACCAGCGATATTACGCCGGCCACGGTGAAATATTTGTTTTCAAACATTGACGAACCCTCCGCTTACTTGGTTTCATCGCCGAAGATGACGGTGTCGCCGACCTTGATCTGGTTTTCGTCGCCTTCAACAATGCTGCCGAATGCGCAATTGTCTTCAACCTTGAAAATCTTGATCCGACCGACAAACTTGGCGTCGCGGGAAACAACCATCGTGGCATCGGCAGTCAAACCCGGATTGACCGGCGCCGGTGCAAGCGTATCACCGAGATTCTGATTGACCACCGAATTGGCTCCGAGATCGATCACCACATAGCCAAACTTGGCGTTGACGGAGATCACTTTGCCTTCGGCCGCCTTGCGGGCCTCGGCGCTGCCGGGCTGCCACAGCTTGACCGGATACTGATAAACCTTGCCCTCAACGGCCGCCTGCAAACGATCATAATCGGCGGCGCGGCTGGCCAGTTCGGCCTTCAACGCGGCGATTTCGCTCTGGAGCTTGTTCTCTTCGGCCTTGGCGGCGGCGAGATCTTTGCCCAGTTTGGCGTTGGCGGCGTCAAGCGCGGCCTTGTCCTGCTTCAGACCATTGATCGCGCCGGTGTACTTCTTGAGGTCGTCCTGATAACGAACCGGGCTGAAGGTAAGTCCGTTCACGCCGAGGCCGGCGGCGATTTCGCGCATCGCGGCTTCCTGCATGGACTTGTACTTCTTGATGTTGTTGAGTTCGGCGACAAATGCGCGCAGCTCGTTCTCGTAATCCGCGCGGTTGCCGCTCTTGAGCTTTTTCTCGCTGAGCGCGATGTCGAAATCCTTGCCGACGGCGCGGAGCATATTCACCAGCATGTCGCGGTTGGACTTAAGCGCTCCGACCTGGGCAACCACCTTATCGGCGGCTTCGGTGTAATCCTGCATGCTGGTAAGGCTGGCGGCCTCGACCGCGGTGTCATTCTCACCGGTCACTTCACTGCCGATCTGCGCCACGACGTCGGCAAGTTCGTTACGCTGCTTCATGACATCCTTGGCCTGACGCGCCAGCTTGCCGATCGCCGAGGAGAGATCCTTGGATTTGTAGGTGAGTGAATCACCACCGAGCGATTTTGCAATCGTCGTGCCGCTGCCGGCGTCCATGGCCTCGGAAGCCTGCTTGATGCCGCTGCTAAGCGTCGTGTACCCGTCAACCATCTGCGTCCGTTTCTCGAAAAGGAAATACGAGAACACCGCCGATGTGATCGCGAGTAACAGGATTAAAATGCTCAGTACAATGTTCAGAATCTTCATCGATCTCTCCTGTTTGTCCTTTATATTCTACTTTAGTTTAAAAACCAAACCTTCATATGCCGGGGTACAACTCTACTCCGGACAGTATCAAAATTAGCATTTCAAATGCTATTTTCAAATGCAACAGCAAATCTTTTTGTAAAAAATGCAAAAAAACTTGTTCAAAACGCCCTAAAGCAAAAATTTTACGCCTTTCACCGCACCAAGCCGCCGGCTCACATCCTCCATCGCTTCACGCGAACCAAACGTCACCGACACCTTGAAACTGCGATACTTGCCCCCGGACGAACCGCGGCCGGAAGTCACACTCAACGCCGGATCGAACTCGTGCAGAACCGCGTTAAGCCCGGTCTCGCAGCCGACCTCATCGGCCTCGGTCACGATATGATAATGCCATTCCACCGGAAATTTCAGTTCCGAAGCCGTCTTCTCCATCGCCCTATGCCTTCCAATACGGCGACATCGCCCGAAGATCGGCAATGACCTTGGGCAGATAGTCCGCGATTTCGTCAACTTCTTCTATTGTATTGTAGCGCGAGAAACTGAACCGGAGCGTGCCGTGCGCCGCCGTGTAGGGCAGCCCCATCGCCCGCAGCACATGCGACGGCTCCAGACTGCCGGTGGTGCAGGCACTGCCGGACGATGCGCAGATGCCGCGCTGATCAAGCCGGAGCAGGATCGCCTCGCCCTCGATATACTCAAAGCTGATGCTTGAGGTGTTCGGCAGCCGATGCTCCATGTCTCCGTTGATCCGGATCTGCGGAACCTGAGCCGCAATCTTCGCTTCCAGCCGGTCGCGCAGCATGGCAACGTGCCGTATCTCGGCGTCCATTCCGGCAAAAGCCAGCTCGCAGGCCCGGCCCAACCCGACAATGCCGGCCACATTTTCCGTGCCGCCGCGCCGTCCCTTTTCCTGATGGCCGCCGATGATGAACGGCCGGAACCGGATGCCGCGCCGGACGTAAAGCACGCCAACGCCTTTGGGCGCGTGAAGTTTATGACCGGACAAACTCAGCATGTCGATCTCCGAGTCGTCAAGTTTGATCGGAACCTTGCCGACCGCCTGCACCGCGTCGGTGTGAAACAATGCGCCGTGCTTGTGGGCAAGTTTCGCCGCCGCTTCCACCGGAAAAATATTGCCGATTTCGTTATTCGCCCACATCAGTGAAACCACCGCGGTATCGGCGTCCACCGCCTGCTCCAGCTCATCCATGTTCAGCCGGCCTTGACCGTCCACGCCAACCGTAACCACGGTATAGCCCTCGCGTTCGAGTTCGCGGCACAGATTGAGAATCGCCGGATGCTCCAGTTTGCCGGTAACGATCTTGTGGCGGTCGCTCCGGGTCTGAAGCGCACTGCGGATGGCGGCGTTGTCGCTCTCCGTTCCGCAGCTGGTGAAAATTATCTCGGTCGCCTGGCCGAGGTTGTTGCGGTATGACGCGCCGAGCAGGTCGGCCACCTGACGCCGCGCCGCCTCGATGTCCGCCGCCAGTTTGCCGCCGAAGGTGTAGATGCTGGACGGGTTGCCGTAGTTTTCGCAGAGATACCCGCGCATCGCCTCAAAAACTTCCGGAGCAACGCAGGTGGTGGCGTTGTTGTCCACATAAATGACTTTGCTCATTTAAACATTCTCCACCATGATCTCGGGGGAAACGAACTCGCGGAGCTTGTCCTCCACCAGATTTTTCAGCGTGACGCCCGATGACGGGCAGCCGGAGCAGCGCCCCTGCAGCCGGACGCGAACCACCGCGCCGACAATATCAATCAACTCCATGCTTCCGCCGTCTTTTTCCAGCATCGGCACAATCTCACGGTCAATGACCTCCTGAACCTTGACCACTTTCTTCACCACCGGCCAGGCGGCGAATCCCGGCGCGTCCCTGCCGGCGTCGTCGGACTTCTTGCGATGCAGCTCCTCGTCCAGTATCTTCTGGATGTCGTCCAGACAGCTGGAGCAGGCGCCGCCCGCCTTGCAGTAGTTGGTGACCTCGGCCACGGTTTTCAGATTGTTCTCGCGGATGACCCGCCGGATCTTCACATCGGTTACGCCGAAGCATTTGCAGACCACATAACCTTCGTGGTCGCCGGCCGCATCTTCGGCCTTCACGCCGCGGTAGTCGGCGATCGCCGCCTGAAGCGCCTCCATCC
>JAEWSS010000109.1 GCA_023459755.1 Verrucomicrobiota bacterium
TGCCGAGACTGCGCAGATAGGCGCTGGCGTCGTTGGCGATTCCGCGCACTCCGACGTATTCAAATTTATAGCCGACCGTGGCGGTGTTGAACGGGTCGATGAATTCAAAAATCCGGCGGGTCAGCGAATTTTTGATGCCGATGCGTTCTTCGTCCCAGTGCTGATATTCCACATAGTTGCCGTAGCCGGACACGTCGTAGCGCAGCGGCTGGTCGAACAGCCACGGCTCGGTGAAGTCAACGTTGAAGTTGTAGCGCTCGGTGCCGACGATCGCCTGAATGCGGAACCGCTGGCCGCCGCCGCGAAACAGGTCGCGCGGATTGGTGATGTCGAAGTTGTTGTTGGAAAACTCCATCATGCCGGCCAAGCTGTCCGAGTCGGAAAATCCGCCGCCGATGCGGAACGAATACGGGTCTTTTTCCTCGACGTCGAAGACCACCCGGCGCGAGTTCTGGTCAAGTCCGGCCTGGGTGGTGGCCTCGACCTTGCTGAAGTAGCCCATGCCGAGCAGTCGCTGACGGCTGGCTTCCACCCGTCCGGTGTCCAGCGGGTCGCCCTCCATCACGGCGAGTTCGCGCCGGATGACTTTTTCCTTGGTCAGCTTGTTGCCGGTGATGTCGATTTTATCGATTTTGTACTTGCGTCCCTCGGTGATCTCAAAGACCACGTCGAGTGTCTTGTTCTGAAAATTCGGCCGTCTGGTGGCCTTGACATTGGCGTCGGCGTAACCGAAACTGCCGTAGTAGTCGAGAATGTTCTTGACGCTGGCGTCCTCGTCCAGACTGTTGAACACCTTGTCCGCCGCCAGCACCACCAGCGGCGCCAGCTCTTCGGCGGTGAACACCGAGTTGCCGGAAAAAGCGGTTCCGGTTACGGTGTATGGAACGCCTTCGTCGAGTACAAAGTTCAAATTTACATATTCCGGGTCTTCCGGATCGGGCGTCACGGTGACGTCTTTGACCGTGAAATCAAGATAGCCCTTTTCCCAGTAAAGCGTGCGGAGCCGCGCCTTGTCCGCGTCGATCTCCGACTTGTTGAGCAGGCCGAAATCAAACAGCCGGTTGATTACCGGCCACGGCTGGTTGGCGATGCTGTAGCGCAGTTTCAGGCCGGAATAAACCGTGTTGTTTTCAAAGGTGACGTGGTCGAGTTTTTCACGCAGACGTTCGTCGATCTTGAAGGTGACGACGATCGATCCGTCCTCCGCGGTATCGATCAGCGGCTGAACGGTGGCCTGGTAGTAGCCGTCGTCAAAATAAAGACTGCGCAGTTTGTTGGCGCTTTCGGTGAGCAGTTTGTCGTTCAGCGGCTCGCCGGCGAAGAAGGTCAGCTGGCCGAGCAGTTCGCGCTCGGTAAACTTCCGGTTGCCGTCGAACACAATTTTGCTTACCGTCGGTTTCAGATTCACGGTGTAGGTGAGTATCAGCCCTTTTGCCGGGTCGCGGCTCAGGGTGTGGCTCACCGTGTTGGCCAGTCCGGTGTTGTACAGCCGTTTGACGTCTTCCGAGGCGGCCTGCGGATCAAAGTCGGCACCCGCTTTCTGACGAAGCTGGAAGCGCAGCTGATCCTCCGGAACCTTCCGCCCTCCGAGCTGTTCGATTCGGACTTCCGCAATCGGTTCGGCCGCCGCATACAGCGCCGTAAACAGCGCGCCCGCGGCCAACATCCGGCGCCAAGTGTTTGTAAACAAAATCAGACTCCTTCTTCTGCAAAAGGTTTTTATGTTGCGTCCCGGAGACGGCGGAGGCTACTCCGCCGGCGGATGGTCGTCCTCGGTAAAATGACTCTGACAGACAAACTGCATCTTTCTCGGGAAAAATTTCAAATTCACCATTCCGGTCTGACCGTTTCGGTTTTTTTCAACGATCAGCAGCGCCGGAACGCCGTTGGCCGCCTTTTCGGCGGTAAGGTTCTTGGTCTGGTCGCGGTCGCGGTGCAGAAATGTCACCACGTCGGCGTCCTGTTCAATCGCTCCGGACTCGCGCAGATGGCTGAGTTTCGGCAGCGGATTCGGTTCGGTGCTTTTTTCGATGTCGCGGTTCAACTGGGCCAGCACCAGCACCGGAATGCTCAGATCCTTGGCCAGCTGCTTGATGCCGCGCGAGATTTCGGCCACCTCGTTCTGACGGCTTTCCGACCGTCCGCCGGCGTTCATCAACTGGAGGTAGTCGATCACCACCAGATCGATGTTGTATCTCGCCTTGGCCCGTCTGGCCCGCGCCTGAAGCGAACCGATGCTCAGCCCCGGTGTCGGATCAATATACAACTGGGCTTTTTCAATCTTGCCGCAGGCCTTGGTCAGCCGCGGCATGTCGCTGTCGTTGAACGATCCGTCGGTGAAAGCCGACTCCGGTATTTCGGACTCGGTGCAGATCATGCGCCGGGTGATTTGTCCGGCGCCCATTTCCAGCGAGAAGAACAGCACCGACGACGGCCCGTCCTCTTTCAGCGTAATGTTGCGGATGATGTTCAGCGCCAGCGCGGTTTTGCCGATCGACGGCCGCGCCGCCAGCACGAACATTTCCCCCGGCTTCAAGCCGCCGGTCAGCGAATCCAGTTTCGGAAATCCGGTCAGAATTCCGCTTTTTATCTTTTTGTTGACCAGATCCATGATCCGCTGGAATTCGGAATACATGGCGGTCTTGAGATCCACCATCTGCGACCGTTCGACCGCGTGGCGAACCTCGAAAACGCTTTTTTCAATCTCTTCAATGATTTCGCTCGGCGCCTTGTCGGCGTCGTAGGCATTCAACACGCTCTTGGTGCATACGGTGATCATTTTCCGGAGACAGAACGAGTCGCGCAGCATCTTGCACCACGACTCCAGATTCGCTCCGGTGGCAATCTCTCCGTAAAGCTCGGCCAGAAATACTTCTCCGCCGACCCGGTCAAGCGTGCCGCGGCGGGTGAGAACGTGGGCGACCGTCAACAGGTCGACCGCCATCTCGCCGCCGGACTTCAACTCCAGTATCGCATTGAATATCTCACGATGAATATGCGAATAGAACATCTCGGGATTTTCCCCGAGATATTCTATCGCCTCGTCCACACAGTTTTCTGGATCGCGAAGCATAGCCGAGAGCACTGACCGCTCCGCCTCAAGATTATGAGGCTGCGGCTTTTCCAACTCCAGTGCTCCCGGACGCCCCTCCGGCTTCTCCGTGCTTTTTTCGGACGCTTCCGCCATCATGAGATATTCCCCGCCCGGTTAGGCGCGGACCACGACAACCGAAAGCTGCACGGCAACGTCGTGATGCAGTTTCACATCGACCACGTAGGTGCCGAGCGTCTTGATGTTGTCTTCCAGCTTGATCCGGGTGTGGTCGATGTCAAGGTCGAAATCGGCCTTGATCTTTTCGGCGATGGCGCGGGACGAAACCGAGCCGAACAGCTGATCGTCGTCTCCGGCCTGCACCGGGAAGGACAGCGTGATTCCGGCCAGTTTCCCGGCAATCTCTTTCGCGGCCGCCAGCTCGGCGGCGCGCTGCTGCTCAATCTTGGCGCGACGGGATTCAAGTATCCGGGCGGTGGCGGCGGTGGATTTCATCGCCAGATTCCGCGGGATCAAAAAATTGCGGGCGAATCCCGGCGCAACCGAGATTTCCTCGCCGACCAGTCCAAGATTCTCAACGTCTTCAAGCAAAACCAACTTGATGTGTGCCATAGTTATAAATCCTCCCAGCTCAGTAG
>JAEWSS010000110.1 GCA_023459755.1 Verrucomicrobiota bacterium
GAGTCACAACCGCGCGCTGATCGGCCGGACGGTTGAAGTGCTGGTCGAAGGGCCGAGCGCCCGCAATCCGCAGCGCTGGTGCGGCAAGACCTCCACCGCGAAGACGGTGTTTTTTGCGCCGGTCCCCGGTGTGAAGCCCGGTGATCTGCTTGAACTTGAGGTTGCCCGCGCGTCTCACATGTCGCTGTTTGCGTCAAATATTCCGGATCTGCCGGAGAACGAATAGAAATCCGGCGGCGGCGCTTCAATTTCAAGCAGTCCGCCGTCCGGTTCCGGAATTACGACCTTAGCCGCATGCAGAGCCTGACGCGGCAGAATCAATTTTTTCCGGTCCTCCGGAGTGAGATTGTCGTTTCTGGTGCGCAGATAAATAGTGTCGTCCACGCCGTACAGTTTGTCGCCGACCAGCGGATGACCGAGCGAACACAGCGTGGCGCGAATCTGATGGGTGCGTCCGGTATGCAGTTCGGCTTCAACGAAAGTGAAGTTTTCGACGTTTCTCAGCGGACGGATCACCGTGTGCGCGGTCTGCGCCGCCGGATTCTCCGGCGTGGTCACAAACCGTCGTTTTTTACGAACTTCGGACGCGGCGTCCGGTTCCAGCCAGCCGTCGGCGTCGATGGCGGCCGGCACAATGCCGTGAACCAGAGCGAGATAGGTTTTGCGGATGTCCGGCAGTCTTTTGGCGTAATACGCGGCGGCCGCGGCGGTTTTGGCGACCAGCACCAGTCCGGAGGTTTCGCGGTCGATGCGGTTTACCATGAAGATGTCGCCGCGTTGTTTCTTCAGCAGGAACCACAGGGTGTGGCGGTAGAACGGCCCCGCCGGGTGACAGGCCAGATTGCCGGGTTTGTCCACCGCGATCAGCCGGTCGTTTTCATATACAACCGAGAACCGCAATTCGGCCGCCGGTTCGGGCAGTTCTGAAACGTGGTATTCGATGACGTCATCGGCAATCAGCGGCGCATTGTTTTTCCGGCGTTCGCCGTTAACGGTTACAATACCGTCGGTCACCAGTTTTTCCCACTCTTCGCGGGTGTGATAGGTAAAGCGTCCGGCGAGAAAGTCGATAACCCCGAGTCCGGTTTCCGCCGTTATTTTCGTGCGGACGATCCGGTGGTCAAGGTCACCGAAGCGATCCGTCATATTCGAACAGCACTGCCTCTTCGTCGCAGTGTTCACGCTTGGCGCACAGCATGCAGTCGCTCCAGATTTTCTCCGGGAACATGGTTTTTTCGACTTTGGAAAAACCCGATGCAATGAAAAATCCAGACTGATAAGTCAATGCAAAAAGTTTGAATCGCTCGAAATTTTCCTTGAGCCGCTCCACCGCCGCCGTCAGCAGCATCCGGCCGATGCCGCGCCCCTGAAATTCCGGCTTTACCGCCAGACTGCGCACTTCAAACAGCCGGTTGCCGAAGTCGCGAACCGCCATACAGCCGACGATGTCGCCGTCCGCGGCGCAGACGGTGAAGTTGCCCAGATAGTAGCGGATGTCCGCTTCGGTGCGCGGCAGAACGATCTGCTTCACCGCGTAAAAGGCGAGCAGTCGGAAAATCTGCGGAACGTCCGCCTCATTCGCCGGTCTTACCGTCAGCTGCTGTTTGGTCGTCACTTGCAGTCTCCTGTTGCTTGGCCGGTTCGATTATCTGCCCCATGGCGCGGAATTTATTGTAGCGGTTCTCCATCAGCGCCTTGCCGGACAGCTGGCGGAGTTCGCTGAGATTGCGTGAAAGTACGTCGTGCAGACTGGCGGCGGCGGCGGCGTAGTCGCGGTGGGCGCCGCCGAGCGGTTCCGGCACAACCTCGTCGGCCACGCCGAGCCGCAGCAGATCCTGCGCGGTAAGGTTCAACGCTTCGGCGGCGGTTTCGGCGTAGCGGCGATCCTTCCACAGAATGGCCGCACATCCCTCCGGCGTAATAACCGAGTAGTACGCGTTTTCCATGACCAGTACCCGATTGCCGACGCCGATGCCGATTGCTCCGCCGGAACCGCCTTCGCCGATGATGACGGAGATTATCGGAACGCGCAGACCGAACATGTCGTGCATGTTAAGCGCGATCGCCTCACCGATGTGCCGTTCTTCGCTGGCGATGCCGGGGAACGCTCCGGGAGTGTCGATCAAGGTAATGATCGGCAGTCCGGCGTTGTCGGCTATATGCATAAGGCGCAGTGCTTTGCGGTATCCCTCCGGGTGCGGCCAGCCGAAGTTGCGGAGCATGTTGGTTTTTACGTCGCGTCCCTTCTGGGTGCCGATGACCATGACTTTTTTGCCGTCGAGTTTGGCGAACCCGCCGACAACGGCGTGGTCGTCGCCGAAGCGGCGGTCGCCGTGAAGTTCAACGAAATCGGTGAATACCGCCTCGATATAGTCGAGCGTATAGGGGCGTTCGGGGTGGCGGGCCAGTTGAACCCGCTGCCACGGGGTCAAAGTTCCGAATATTTCGGAGACGGTGTCATTCAGGCGTTTTTTGAGCAGAACAAGCTCTTCGCTCATGTCCATGCCGCCGGAGGCGCTCAGAGACTCCCACTCTTCGATCTTATGTTTTATTTCGGCGATCGGTTTTTCAAATTCGAGGTATATTTCAGCCATGATTGGTTTCCTGTGTCGGAGGTCAGTCGATTATTTTTACCTTGGTGCCGCCTGGAATATAGAGATAAAGCTCTTCGATATCCGGGTTGGCAAGCCGGATGCTGCCTTCACGAAATTCGTCCTGCGGATCGGAGGCCCAGCAGCCGTGAATGCCGGCGTCGCTGTTTTTGAAGCCCATGAAGTGAGTGCCGTACGGACCGGAGCGTTCGCCGCCGGAGCCGATTTTGCGCTTCTTGGAGAACGGCAGCAGATACTCGCCGGCACGCGGTGCGTGGGTGGAGCTGACGCCGATTTTGTAGACTTTGAACAGTTCGTCGCCGTCATAGACCGCCAGCATGCGGGACTTGAGTGAAATTTCGATCCGCCATTTGGCGTTGTAGGCGGTGAGCTTGTCGCCGATGGAGATGTGGTCTTCGTTCTCCTCCAGCCCGTTGACTTTGCGGAGCAGGAACATCGACATATCGTTGTAGCGGTTGGCGATGCCTTTCAAGGTGTCGCCGCTTTTGACGGTGTGAACCACATTTTTATCGCACGGGATGCGTTTCATCATGATCGCGGTGTCGGCTTCGCCGAGCGGCACGGCGGCGGCAAACCATTCCGGCGAGAAGGGGGAAAACTGTTTAACCAGCTCAAGCGAGTGCTGTCTGGCGGCAACAAAGTCGCTCTTGTTCAATGCGTTGGCGACGCGGGCGGCCAGAGCTTTCTGCTCGTCGTTGAAATTGGCCGTGCCGACGGTTCCGGCATTGGCATCGGAGCCGCCGGCATTGGGAAGCTGACCGTCGCCGCCGTTGTTTTCCGTCTGGGTCTGGTCATTCTGGCGCGGCGTTTCGTCGCCGGTTTCCTGGTCGCCCGGGCGCAGCAGCATGAGCAGCAGAATCAATATCGCAGCGAAGATTACGGTGAATACCCAGCGGCGGCGGCGGTTGGCGACCGGCACCAGCACTTTGGGTTCATCGCGGTCGAAGTTGTAGTCAAATCCCATAAAAATCCTTTCCGAGCGGCTCGCGTAAGTGTTTTACTTCGCTAATATACACTCCGGCGCAGGCTATTCAAC
>JAEWSS010000111.1 GCA_023459755.1 Verrucomicrobiota bacterium
CTCTTGCATGAATATTGGTGATTTCCGGCATGACGCACCTCCTCTTTTTCTAGTTGCGGCAAACTCTCTCCGCAATTATTATAGCACGACTTGCAAAAAAAGCAAAAACGGATATTTTATAAAAAACAGGTAAATTAATTGATGAAAAAACTGTTGTTGAC
The DNA here is from genome assembly GCA_023459755.1 of Verrucomicrobiota bacterium. GTDB lineage: Bacteria > Verrucomicrobiota > Lentisphaeria > Victivallales > Victivallaceae > CALXXL01. The sequence continues at coordinate 162 of JAEWSS010000111.1, forward strand.
CGCCGGCGGCTCCGGCTCCGGCAAATCATGGTTTTGCGAACGTCTCCGCGCGGCAATGCCGCGGCTGGCGGTTCTGCCGACCGATGACTATTATTTTGATCGTGCCGATCTGAGTCGGGAAGAGCTTTTGACTTATAACTTCGATCAGCCGTCCGCGATTGATTTTGCCAGTCTGACGCGGGATGTGAAAATTTTGCTGTCCGGCGGTTCGGTGCCGCGCCGGAGTTATGATTTTTCCCGTCACCACGCGGTGATCGGCGGCGTGCGCGAACCGGACTTCGACGTTTTGGCGGTTGAGGGGCTGTTTGCCTTGACCGATGCCGATTTGCGCGGCCTCGCGGCGTTCAAAGTGTTTGTTGATGCGCCGGACGAGTTGCGTTTTGCCCGCCGTTTGAAACGGGACACGGCCGAGCGCGGCCGCAACCCGGAGGATATTCGCCGGCAGTATGACGCGCAGGTGCGGCCGATGTATGAAAAATATATTGCGCCCTCTGCCGAGTTTGCCGATCTGGTGGTCGCCAACGCTGGAGAATGCGACCTTGCCGCCGCGGTGGAAACGGTGCGCCGTTATCTTGCGGATTGAAAAGCGACAACTCTTTCGTGTTCTGCCGCGGTCAGGTCGAACAGCTTTGATATTCGGCGGTCGAGTTCCGTGTACAGTTTCGAGTTGTCTGGCGTGATGATGAGTTGTGCGGCGGCGCGATCGAGATATTCCGCCGTATCCGCGTCGATTTCCGGTATCGGCAGGCGCAGCAGATCGTTCTTGATAACCTTCACCGTGCCGGACATTTGACGGTGGAAGAAGTTGAGCACACTCGAATTCAAAAGCGCCAGGACAGCCTTTATCGTCAGTCCGGGAACGTGCGGAATCATGATGTTCGCACTGTTGAGGCACAAAGTTTGCTGGTTGTCATACGCGAAGACCAAACGCTGCGAGATGAATTTATACAACAGTTTTTCATCAGCCCGGTAAAGGCGGTCCGGTGCGGCTTGCTGAAGTTTTTCCCGGTCGAAAAAAATATATTTACGGGGCGGGATTATGGTGTAGCGGCGCAGTTCGCGTCCGGTGACGATTGCTTCGGCGCCGTCGATGGGCGCATCAAGCAGGCGACCTCGGTTGTCGCCGGTGACAATGCCGAGCCCCCATTCCGCTCCGGCCAGCGTGCGGTGTGGAGTTGCGTCAATTTTTTTCAGAAGTTTGGCGTCGTTCTCCGCAAGCGGACGAACGGCGAAATCGGCATGCCGCAGACATTCTGCCGTTTTTACAATATTTTTACCGGTTTTGGAAAAAAAGACAAAAGTTTTTTTCGGCGCGATATTGGCCGTCAGTACTCCGACGCAGGAGGTTGTCACCCCGGTGAATGTGCGGGGCGGATACGCAGTAACGGCGGTCAACCCGGTATCCCGGAGCAAAAATTCCCGCAGTTCGCGGTGGGCCTTGATGTTGAGCGCCGATTCCGGAAGCAGGAAATTCAGCCGTCCGTCGGGTGAAAGCCGGTCAAATGCGCGGCGCAGAAAGATGCTGAATGTTTCGTTGACGCCGCGTTTTGCGGTGGTTGCTGCGCCGGCTCCCCACGGGGGATTGGCGATGACGCAATTAAATTTTTCAGGAAAATCGTTCGGTTGGCGAGCGCACAGAAAGTCGGCGGCAATTATATTGGGAATGAAGTCGCGGTTAGGGAACTTCAACAGCAGATTGGTCTTGGCGATCAGGACCGCCGTCGGATCGGAATCGACACCGAATAGAAGTTCCGGCTCGGCGTGCGGCGCTGCGAGTAAAAATGCTCCGGACCCGCAGCAGGGGTCGAGAATCGTTTCTTCGGATTGCGGCGCCAGTTTTTTCATCATGTCGGCAACAACTGCCGGCGGCGTATAGTAGCTGCCGTGACGTATTTTTTCTCCCTCGGTGCGAAGCGCCTGGTAGATAAGTCCGGCCGGATCGGGCTCGTGTTCCGGAAGCGCAACGGAAAGAAGTTCCGGTACGGTCGCGCCTTTGAAGTCGGCAAGTATTTTTTGAACCGAAGCTCTTGCATGCAGTCCGCCGCGTTCAAGAAGCATTGAGCATATGGTGAACACGGCATTTCTCAGCGTAGCTCCGGTGGCGTAAAATGCTGCGGCAAAATCTTTTACCGTTGCAATCGCGGCCGGATCGCGACAATATTCAATTGGAACAAGTGATTTTTCAGACCGGCTTTTGTTTGCTCTTGAACGCAGTTTGCCGGTCGCATTGTCGATATTCAACCGTTGCCAGTTACGTTTTGTCGCGTCTGAAATGTTGTAGGTCATTTGTCCGTTGGTGAATTTTTATTTACTATACTTGCAAGCTTCAATTATGCAAATCGCATTGCTTGAAAAGCTGGCGCAAAGATTAATACACCGCTTAATCAATCCGGCAAAAGGAAGCCGGAGCGTTGGAAGAGTTTAACTATACGATTATCGCCTGACCAACCGCTCCGGCTTCCAAAATGCAATATGTGTTTATGAAATAATTAATTACTTTAATTATAATCTGTTTTTGTGATAAGTCAAGCGTATGCAATGTGTTTTTTGCATTTTATTAAGAAATGCAGTTTTTCGGTGGCAAAAACGTGTGTTGGTGTCGCCGCTTGAAGCTTACGGCTTCGGCGGAGGAATGGTGTCCAACAGAGCCTTCATGGTGACCGGTTTGGTCAGAACCGCATTGAAGTTGTCGAGGTTGAAATTATTTTTATGCTCCACGTCTGCGGTGATCGCAACGATTGGCATAGACTGCCAACCGGGATCTTTTTTGACTTCGGAGGCGAGTTCCTCGCCATTCATTTCCGGCATCCAGAGGTCGGTCAGCATTATGTCGTAGTGATGCAGCCGCAGCAGTTCAAGCGCCTTTGCGCCCGACGAAGCGGTGTCGGTTTCCGCACCGGTTTTTTTGAGCATGGACGACAATATTTTCAAGTTCATCGCCATATCGTCGACAATAAGCATCCGCATTCCGGCGCGTGACTTTTCCGGTTGTGCCGCCGGTGCATCCGTCGGTTGCACGGCTGCGATTTTCAGGTTATGGATCTCCACTGTAAAAACGCTTCCATCCTGCGAAGATTTTTCCAGCTCAATGGCTCCGTTCATGCGATTGAGCATTTTTGCTGTAATTGCCAACCCAAGGCCGGTGCCGCCGCCGGAGGCGTGGGCGTCGCGGATGTGGGACAAAGACGAAAACAGTTTGAACAAGCCATCGCGGGCGTCGGGCGGAACACCCGGTCCGGTGTCGCTGATTTTGATGACAAGCGAACCAGACTCCGCGTTGTCCGGCCGGAATTGCGCAGTCAATCCGATCATGCCGGAACTGGTGAACTTTACCGCGTTGTCGAGGAGATTGAATAATATCTGGCGGATGCGGACGATATCCAAAAGCAATATCGGCATCGGTTCCGGACGGATGTCAACGGTAAGTTTTTTCTGGGCGATCTGACGGCTGAAGATGGCGGCAACGTCATTGCAGACCTGCGGGAAGTCTACCGGCGAGGTGGTGGTGTCGAAGATGCCGGCTTCCATTTGTGATATTTCCAGAACGTTGTTGACGAGCTGTAAGAGCATGTTTCCGGCGGTTGAGATATTGCCCAGATATTCCGTCCTGGTGGTGGGCGGAATTTCGGTGTCGTGCAGCAAATCGGCAAATCCGAGTACCGCGTTAAGCGGGGTGCGCAGTTCATGGCTGACCGAGGCGATGAAATAACTTTTGGCCTTATTGGCCTCTTCCGCCCGTTTTGCGGCGGCTTCCTGCTGGCGTTTTGCCTCTTCGATTTCGGTGACATCGACCGCGCTTTTTACGACGTTGATCAATTTTCCGTTGTCATCGATGATCGGTTCGGCGGTCAGGATGTAGTCCCGATCCTTATAATGGAAGTTGCGGCTGTAGCTTTTTCCGTCGCCGAGTGCGCTTTTAACCGGACATTCATCTTCTTCAAGGATATTCTTGCAGATCAACTCCCGGCATGGAGTAGCGAGGATGGCGGCTTCATCCAATCCGGTCATTTTGCATACTGCGCTGTTGACTCGCACCAGTTGGCCGTTGGCGTCGTAAAGCCAGATTGGAATATGTATATTGTTAAGAATAAGCTGTTTTTCCCGATCGGCGAGTTTCAGTTTGTTGATTTGACGTTTGCGGATGATTGCCAGGGAAATGATATTTGCCATGCTGCGCATAATGCGTTGGTCGATCTCGGAGAACACCCGGCGGTATGAGGTGAATCCGGTTAAAAGTGCGCCGCAGTATTCTTTGCCGGCGAATACCGGAACGGCGCAAACCGAGAGCAGACCGCTTCCGGCCATAATATCGGCCACCGGAGAGGCGGTGACGTCGGAAATACAGACGAGCTTGTTCTGCTTGAGCTGGTCGGACAGGTGTGCCAGCAGCTGCATGCGTTCGGTTCGAGAGATGTCGGAATCCTCTTCCTCCGGTTCCGCGGTTATCCGGTGAAGTTCGCGATAGGTGGCCTCGTGAATGTCGTAATTCATCAAGGTTATCCGGTCGCATCCCATATGTTTGACCAGTGTCTGCATGACTTCGGCTGAATTTTTAATGAAGTCCGGCTCCACCACCACATGTTCGAGCGACTGGTTGATGGATTTTTCCGATTCGACGAAATTGTTCAGTCTGGTCACATCCATGTAGGCGACCAGCAGCATTCTTTTACCGCTTGGACATTTCAGTGGAATCTTGAATCTCTCGCAAACGATTCGTCCGGAGTGCGGGAAGGAAAGTTTTTCGGTGCTGTGCAGAACTCTTTTTTCTTCGACCGCCTTTTCGTCAAGTTTTCTCAATTCGTGTTCGCGGCCGCGGAACAGTCCGCTTTCGGCGTCGTTTTTTCCGAGAAGCTCCTCCATTTGCCGGCCGACCATGCGGCAGTAGGCCGGATTGCAGAGCAGATATCGGAAGTCATTATCGGCGTCTTTGAGCATTACTGCCATTGGGAGGTTGTCGAGCAGAGCCTGAAGGATCTGCCGGCTCTCCTGTTCGCGGTGTTCGGCGGCGACCCGGTCGGTAACATCCACTGCGGTTTTCAGGATTCGGATCATTTTTCCGTTGCCATCAAAAATCGGGTCAACGTCGATGGCGTATTCCCGATTGTTCAAAGACAGCCAGCAGGTGGCCGGTTTTTGCTCTTTTACCGTTGTGCGCAGCGGACACCACGATGGAATTTCCGGTTCTTTGCAGAAAATCTTACGGCATTCGGTGCCGATGATCGTCTTTTCATCAAGTCCGGTCATTTCGCAGACTGCCGGATTGACCATCAGGGTATTGCCGTCGGAATCGAGCAGCCATATCGGGAATTTGACTTTTTTAAAGATGAGGTTTTTCTCGCAGGTCGCGTGCATGACCGCGCAACTGTTTTTCTCCGAGCGTCTTCCGCGTATCTGCATGACAATGATTGCAACGGCGACCGCTACGGACGAAAAACACATCCATGCTATCATAAACCCACGCTTACCCCTGATTGATGAAAATGCTGTTTAATGTTCTGTAATTTACCACCGTCATGGCGGAAATGCAAATGTTTATTTTTGATTTTTTGAAAATCGCATCAGCGCATGATCTGGGTTTCCGGCGTAAAGTTTTTTGTTGCGGCCCGGTTGCGTCTTTTCCGCGGCGGTTTTCCTTTTTCCGGCGGCGCCGTGAAGCGCAGTCCCGGCTCGGCCGTCGGCGGCGGAACCGGCGGCGGAGTAGGGGGGTCGGATGAGCATCCGCCCATCAGGGCGGCGGTCAGGACCAGGAAGATGACTTTTTTCATATTTCAGCGAAGTTCTTTCTATTTTTTCATCCGGAAGGATTTTTAGTTGTTTTTTTGTTCGATTGCCGCCTGGGCCGCCGCCAGTCTGGCCGGTGGAACGCGGAACGGGCTGCAGGAAACGTAATCGAGGCCGACTTCGTGGCAGAAGCGAATGGACTCGGCTTCGCCGCCCTGTTCGCCGCAGATGCCGGTCTTGAGATTTCCGCGTTCCTTTCGTCCGGACTTGACGGCGTGTCGGATCAGGTAGCCGACACCGTCGCGGTCGATGGTGCGGAACGGGTCGTTTTCGAGTATTCCGTCGGCGAGGTAGCGGTTCATGAACGCTCCGGAGTCATCGCGGCTGAACCCGAAGGTCATTTGTGTTAGGTCGTTGGTCCCGAAAGAGAAAAACTCCGCTTCCGCGGCCATTGCTCCGGCAAGGATGGCGGCGCGCGGAACTTCGATCATGGTGCCGACTTTAAAGTCGAGTTTTTTCAGCCCGAATTCTTTTATAACCGCGTCGGCGGTCGCGGCGATAATTTTTTTCTGGTCGCGCAGCTCCGCCGGGTCGCAGGTTACCGGGATCATAAGTTCGGGACGGCATTTTATTCCTTCGACGGCAAGTTCGGCCGCACTTTCCAACACCGCTCGTGTC
>JAEWSS010000112.1 GCA_023459755.1 Verrucomicrobiota bacterium
ATAACAGGGAGACCGGGCGATATGAAAATCAAACTTAATCGGGAAAGTCGTGAAAAACAGAGTGCCATCCGTAAGGCGCTGGCCGCCGGATTGCCGCTGGCCGCACTGTTCGCCGCCGGATGCGACAGTCAGGAGACGCCGACCGCAAAGAAAGTCGAACCGCCGCCGCAAGGCGAATCGCAGATGGTCATGGGGAATCCGATGCCTGATCCTGACCCCCGGAAAAGCGAGCCGGCGGAGTCTCCGCAAAGCAACCCGCAGATTCTTATGGGGTCTGTGGCTCCGCCGGACAGTCCGCTGGCTGCGAAGGGGAAAAACAATGCGGCGCAGGAGAAGTCGGATGCCGTCGCTTTAGCCGGAAAAATCGTCCTGCCGACGGACAAACCGGAGAAATAAGCGTTCATGGCGAATGTGGCGGCAAGGAAGCGTGCTTCCGATCCGGCGGCGGCACTGCTTCTGCCGAAGCGGTTGATTGTTGAAGTGACCGCGAAATGCAATTACCGCTGTCCGTTCTGCTACTGCGTCTGGCATGAATGTCCCGAGCTGGCCGAACCGGAACCGACCACGGACGGTTGGAAAAATATCATTCGCCACTGCGCGACTTCCGGAGTGAACGACCTGTTGTTTTCCGGCGGCGAGGCGATGCAGCGCCCCGATTTGCGCGAACTGCTCGAATACACCCGCAATTTGTTTCCCGCCGCCCGGCTTGGCGTTTTCACCAACTGTTCGCTGATGAGCGAGGATTATCTGGCCTTTTTCAATGATTTGAAAATTGATGTGTCCACCAGCCTGCCCGGACTGTCAACCTATGGTAAAATGACCGGCACCCGGCGGAGTTTCCGGCGGACGCTGGCCTGGATCGCCCGCGCCGCCGAGCTGAACCGGCCGATGGCGGTGAGCCTTACCGCCACTGCCGCGAATCGTGACGAATTTGCCGACATGTTCGCGGCGGCGGCGCTTTCCGGTGCGCGAACAATTCAGATGGGCGCGATGATGCCGGAAGGCCGCGGCCGCCGTCATTTGAAATTGACGCTGACGCACCATGACTGGGAAGAGGTCAAACAGCAAATCCGCGAACTGCCCGACGGCGGCGTTCCTTACGCTTTTTGCGACGAAATGCTGTGCGAATGCCGCGAACAGCCGGAGACGCTTTTGAAAAACTTCGGCAATCCATTCCGCAAGCCGTGTACGGCCGGTAAGGATTTCGGCGTTGTCGGCCCCGCCGGGAAGTTCCGCAACTGCCTGCATACCATACACAGCCGCGACTTGTTCTGATTTCCTCCTGCCGCCGCGGAGTTGCTCGGCGCGTTATATTTCCTCGTTCAGTCCGCGGCGGTAATTGATCGCTTCAAACAGATGCTCTTCGGCAATGTCCGGCGCACCGGACAAATCGGCAATGGTGCGCGCCACTTTCAAAATCCGGTCGTAGGCGCGCGGACTCAGGCGGAACTGGGTGATCGCCCGCCGCAACAGCGCCGCGCCCGACGCGGTCAGACGGCAGAAAGTCTGGAGTTCGCGGCTGGTCATGTGGGCGTTGCAGTGAATGTTGCTCAACCCGGCGAACCGGGCGGTCTGGACGGCGCGCGCGGCGATCACCCGCTCCCGGATCGCGGCGCTCGACTCGCCGGAAGGCGCGCTCAGCAGTTCGTCCTCGGTCAGATGCAGAACTTCAACGTGAAGGTCGATTCGGTCCAGCAGCGGGCCGGAAATTTTTTTCAGGTAACGTTTCTTTTCGTCCGGTTTGCAGCGGCAGCCGTTGGCGGCGTCGCCCATGCCGCACGGACAGGGATTCATTGCCGCGATCAGCATGAAACGCGCCGGAAACGTACAGCTTCCGGCGGCGCGGCTGATGGTGATTTCGCCGTCTTCCAGCGGTTGACGCAGCATTTCAAGCACATTGCGCCGGAATTCGGGAAATTCGTCCAGAAACAGCACGCCGTTGTGCGCCAGACTGATTTCGCCCGGAACCGGCGACTGTCTTCCGCCGACCAGTCCGGCGTCGCTTATCGTGTGGTGCGGCGCCCGGAACGGACGGCGGTTCAACAACGGCTTTCCGTCCGACAGCAATCCCAGCGCACTGTGTATCCGACTGGTTTCCAGCACTTCTTTTGCGGTCATCGGCGGCAGTATTCCGGCGGTGCGCCGGGCGATCATGCTCTTGCCGGTTCCCGGCGGCCCGATCATCAGCGAATTATGGCCGCCGGCCGCCGCGATTTCCATTGCCCGCCGCGCCAGATACTGCCCCTTGACTTCGGAAAAATCAGGCTCGCGCTCGGCATTGGCCGCGCAGTATTCCTCAATTCCACCGGAAGCCGGAGCAATTCCGCCGCCGTTGCGGAAATAGTCCACCGCTTCGAGTAAGGATTCCACCGGCAAAACCGGTTTGCCGCCGGCGCCCAGCACGCCTTCCCGGACATTGCCCGCCGGAACCATCAGCATTTCCACCGCGTCGTTTCCGGCGGCGCAGATTGCGGACGGAAGCACTCCGCGCACACTGCGCACTTTGCCGTCCAGCGCCAGCTCGCCCAGCACCATGCAGCGGGCAAGCCGGTCGCCCGGAACGGCGTTTTGAGCCGCCAGCAGTGCCAGAACGATGCCGAGATCGAATGCGCCGCCCTCTTTTTTCAGGTCGGCCGGAGCAAGATTGACCACGGCTTCGCCGCGCGGCGAGGGCAGTCCGCAGGAGTTGAGCGCCGCCCGGACGCGGTCGCGGCTTTCGCGCACCGCCGCGTCCGGCAGGCCGACGATTGAGATCATCGACTGTTCGCCGCGCCCGGAAACGTGAACTTCAATGCCGACCGGACAGGCGTCCACGCCGACCAGCGCCGCCGCATTGCACCGTCCGATCATTGAAAGTCCCTTTCGGAAATTATTTATCCACCAGTGCGAACATCAGTGTGATTTCCATGATCTTACGACCGTTGGCCGTCATTACGCCGGAACTTTTGCCGAAGCGTCCGCGCAGCGGCGGCAGCACCACTTTGCAGGCCAGCTGGTCGCCCGGAAACGCCGGCTCAAAAAACTCCGCCCGGTCGATGCTCATAAAGTAGCCGAGCTTGTCCTTGTTGCCCGCCATCGACAGGATGATCGAACATCCGGCCTGCGCCATCGCCTCGCACATCAGCGACTCCGGCATTGTCTTATAGTCGTCCGGGCAGGAGTTGAAGAACTCTTCGCCGCCGGAAAGATTTTTGACGCTGACCAGCCGGTCGCCCTCGTGCAGTGCGATGTAATCGACGAACAAAAACGGATAACGGTGCGGCATGAACTCCATCACTCCGGCAATATCGGTTACCGATTTTTCGCTCTTATCCAGCTCATTCCACAGTTCCGGCATCGTTGACGGCTGCCGTTTTTCGCGCACCGCCAGCGTGAGTATCGCCTCGCAGGTGACGCCGGAGTTGTTGGTCACCGCGCACTCCAGAACCGCTTCATTGTTTTCCAGACTCTTCAGCTTCGCGGCAATCTTCATCCGGTCTCCGGGGAAGTTCGGTTTGCGGAACTTCACTTTCTCCAGAGCTTTGAGATAGATGTCGTTCTGGCCGGACGGGTCGATTTTGTCCGCCACTCCGAGCGTGCCGAGCTGTTTCATCGCCTCAAGCTGAAGCACTCCGGGCAGAATCGGATGGTTCGGGAAATGACCCTGGAAAAACAGTTCGTTCACCGTGAGGTTGCGAACCCCGATGAACTCGTCCCCGCTTACGATTTCGGCGCGGTCCAGCATCAACAGCGGATAACGCACCGGCAGAAGCGCCTTGATCGCGTTCAAATTCAAAACAGTACCCATCTTCACACCTCCTGTGCACTATACGTTTGCAATTGCTTTCTGCATGGCCAGCGCCAGTTCGGCGTTCCGCGGGTGGCCTGGCTTGACCGCCACCACGTTGGCATGCACCCGGCGGCCGCACAAATACAGGTCGCCGACCATATCCAGCACCTTGTGCCGGACGATTTCGTCCTGCCAGAGCAGCCGGTCCTTGCAGATGATCGCCCCCTGATGGAGGATCGCCGCATTGTCCAGACTGCCGCCCTTGACCAGACCCATCGCCAGCAGCTGCCGCAGGTCGCCGAATTCAACGAAGGTGCGCGCCGCCGCGATGTTGTCCCGGAAATTGTCCGGGGTTATTTCCATTTCAATAAACTGCGGATCAAACGGACATCCTTTGAAACTCGCAGTGCAGAATATTCGCAGAACTCCGTCGCTGTTCGGAAACAACGCCATTTGCGTGTGTCCGCCGTTGACGCAGATCGGCGTTTCAGGTTCGAATATTTGCGCTTCCGCATCCTGTTCCTCAATTCCGGCGGCCAGTATGCCGTCCAGATAAGGCTTGGCCGAGCCGTCCAGAATCGGAGGTTCCGGGCCGTCCATATCCACCACCGCGTTGTCGATCCCGCAGGCGTGCAGGCAGGCCATCACATGTTCGATGGTCACCACCTCGGCCGCTCCGGAGGCAATTTTGGTGCCGCGCCGCACATCCACCACGTTGCCGGCCAGAGCCTGCACGGACGGCGCACCGGGCAGATCGATCCGCCGGAACCATATTCCGGTATCCGGTTCGCCCGGATTTATCTTCAAGCTGGCGCGCACTCCGGTGTGCAGAGT
>JAEWSS010000113.1 GCA_023459755.1 Verrucomicrobiota bacterium
GTGTAGTACATTGCGGCGCCCATGGTCATGGGCAGCGGGATGTAGTCCTGAACCTGTTGCGGACTCCAGTTGTTTTTATTGAGGAAGTCGTCAACGGTTTTCATTTCCTTTTCGCCGCAGCCGGGAAAGTTTGAAATAAACAGCGGAATAACGTATTGTTCCTTTCCGCATTTGCTGCTTTCCTCGTAGAAGCGGCGCATCACTTCGAAGAACTCCTCGGCGGTGCTTTTGCGCATCAGGCGCAGCACTTTGGGGTCAAGGTGTTCCGGCGCGAGTTTCATGTGGCCGGAGACGTGGTTGCGCACCAGCTCGCGGAAAAGTTCGGGTTGATGCAGTGTGAGGTCGAGCCGGATGCCGGAGTTGATATAGAGGTGTTTGACCTTCGGCAGGCTGGCGATTGTGCGCAGCATGGTTATTTCCTCTTTGCCGTCGCAGACATAGTTCGGGCAGATGGATGGGAATAGACAGCTGGGCCGCCGGCATTTTTTGCACTGGTCGGGATTGAGGTAACGGCTCATGTAGATATTTCCGGCGGCGCCGCCGATATCGGAGATGGTGCCGTGAAAATCCTTGCGCTCGCATATCTGTTCGGCGGAAAATTTGATCGAGTCAATCGATCGGCTGGTGACGTGCCGTCCCTGATGGGAGACCAGTCCGCAGAACGCGCAGCCGCCGGGACAGCCGCGAATGGCCGGGATTGAATGTTTGATGGTTTCAAATGCCGGTATGCGCTTTTTGTATTTCGGGTGCGGAGACCCGGAGTAGGGTAGATTGTGCACTGCGTCGAGTTCTTCCGTGGTCAGCGGTTCCGGCGGCGGTTCGACCACCAGAATACGTTCGCCGTAGCGCTGGAAAAAGCCCACGCTGCTGACACCGGACATTTGAGCTTCGATCATTTTTGTGGCGGTCATGACGGTATCTTTGTCGGCCAGCGTCTGCTCCCACGAAGGGAGTTCCTGATATTTGTCGCCCGGCGTGAATTCGAGTGCGGCGTTTTTGCCGAGGAGTACGGCGGTTCCGCCGATGCCGCCCAGCGCTTCGCCGGCTTCGAGGCGGCGGAATATTTCGGTGACCGATTTTTCACCCTGACCGAAAGAAAGAATGTCGGCCTTGGAATCGACCAGCATGCTGGGGCGGAGTTTGTCCTGCCAGTAGTCGTAATGGGCGATGCGGCGCAGACTGGCTTCCAGTCCGCCGATCATCACCTTGATGCCGGGAAACGCCTGCTTGACCAGCTGGGTATATACGACCAGTGCGTGAGGCGGGCGCAGACCGGGCTGACCGTCTTCGCTGTAGGCGTCTTCGCGGCGGAGTCGGCGGCCGGCGGTGTAGATGTTGACCATGGAGTCCATGTTGCCAGAGGTGACGCCGGCGCCGAGCAGCGGCCGGCCGAATTCCTTCATGCAGCCGGGATCTTTCCAGTTCGGCTGGGCGATGATGCCGGTGCGGTAGCCCTGAGCCAGCAGCATGCGTCCGATCAGGGAAACGCCGTACGACGGGTGGTCTACATAGCAGTCGCCGGTCACCAGCAGAATGTCGAGTTCTTTCCAGCCGAGTTTGTCCATTTCGGCGCGGGTGGTCGGCATGAACGGGATGTTGATTGGTTGTTTCATATTAATTAATATACACGTTCCGGCGGTACAATTCAACCAGGCGGGGAGACAAAAGACGCCCGACAGCGCGATTTTTGTGTTTTTTTACGCTTATCGGCTTTGCGTGCAATTGAATATGGCGGCACGGATGCTAAATTACAGTAAACGAATCTGGTAAGGAGGAATGGATATATGACGGAACGGAAAAATACGGAAAAAAAGAAGAAAAGTCTGCTCGGTATTTTGATTCGAGTAGTAGTCGGCTTGGTTATTGTTGTGCTGGTGTTGATCGCGGCGGCGCTGTTTTTTATTGACGGCATCGTGGCGACGGGAATCCGCACGGTCACCCCGGTGTTCACCGGTACTCCGGTTCAGCTCAAGGACGTCAAGTTCGGGCTGTTCAGCGGCGAACTCGACGTCAACGGGCTGGTGATCGGCAATCCGCCGGGCTATATGGCGCCGTCGGCGATCGCGTTCAATAAGCTGCATGTGGACGTGGCTCTCAGCTCGGTGACCGGCGACCGGATTGTGATTGATGAAATTCGCATTATCGCTCCGGAGATAACCTGGAAACAGGGGTTGACCGGCAGCAACTTGGGCGATATTCAGCGCAATGTCGAAAAAATGACCGCGGCTCCGGAGGACGGTGCGCCGGCGGAGGTCGCAACCGACGAGTCTCAGGCGGAGGCACAGAAAACCGCGTCGAAGAAGATCGTCATTCGCCGGCTGGTGATTGAAGGGGCGATAATCAACGTCGGGCTGAAAGGCGTTCCGGCGGTTCCGGTTCTGCTGCCGACCATGGAGCTTACCGACATCGGCGAGGACGAAGACTGGACGGTGGCTCAGGCGGTCGATTATATTTATACCGAAATTCTGCTCGGAATCGTCGAGGCGGTTCGTCAGGCCGGACTTGACGTCGGGTCAATGGCCGGTCAGATTATGAGCGATGCCGGCGAACAGCTCGGAAATATCGCGGCGCAGACCGGCAGTGCGGTTGGCGGTGCGGTCGGTGACGCGGCGGCCGGAGCCGGAGATGTGGTCGGTTCCGCATTGAACGACGCGGCCGACGGAGTTGGAAAAGGAGTTGACAATATCGTGAAAGGATTTGGATTATAATGAATTGGTTGAAAAAGGTCATGACGGCGGCCGGAGTATTTTTTCTGGTCGTAAGCGCGGCGGCCGGAACCGCCGGATTCGCGGATTATTTTTCCGATAATATGGTGCTTCAGCGCGATGTTTTGTGCCCGGTGTGGGGTGTGGCCGCGCCTGGTAACACGGTGGAGCTGGCGATCAAGGATCTGGCGGTTCCCGATGAAAATTCGCTTTCGGCTCAACTGCCGCCGTACGAAGCGGTTGCCGATAAGGACGGCCGCTGGATGGTGAAACTCAACCGCATGAGCGCCGGCGGACCCTATTTGCTGACCCTGCGGCAGGACGGCCGGATCGTGTCAAAACTTGAAAATGTGATGTTCGGAGACGTTTATTTGTGCTCCGGCCAAAGCAATATGGAGTTCAAACTTCGCACCGCCAAGGACGCGGACAAACTTATCGCCGCGGCCGCCGTGCCGGAACTGCGTCTGCTTCAGGTGGAAAACGCGTGGAGCGGCATGCCGCAGACCGGGTTGAAGGGCAAGTGGCAGGTCAGTTCACCGGCGACGGTGCCGGACTTTTCGGCGGTGGCGTTTATCGCCGGCAAAAAATTGGTTGAAGAATTGAAGGTTCCGGTCGGGCTGGTGCAGGCCGACTGGGGCGGCACGCCGATCGAGTCGTGGATCAGCCGCGAGGCGATGACCGCCGAACCTGCGCTTTATGACTGGCCGATAGCCTGTATGGCTTATTATGACAAGCAGTCGCCGGAATATCGCGCCATGCTGGAGCGGCTTTCCGCCGATTTCGCCAAATATTCCGAAGAGCTGAAAAAGTGCGAGGTCTCCGGTGCGACTCCGCCCAAGGCTCCGGCGGTTCCGGAGGCAATATACCGGCCGAACGGCATGGCTCAGCCGGCGGTGCACTTCAATTCGATGATAAATCCGCTGATTCCGGCGGCGTTCAAGGGCGTTTTCTGGTATCAGGGATGCGCCAACGTCGGCATCGGCGCAAAGTACGGCCGGATGCTGAAGACGCTGACGGCCGACTGGCGGAAACGGTTCGACAACCCCGATATGCCGTTCATCATCATTCAGATTGCGCCGTACGACTATGAAAAAAGCTACGGTCAGCGCCCGGAGGACGGCAATTTCGCGTCGCTGGTGTACAGTCAGCAGACGTTCGCCGACTCCGATCCCAACGCCTACGCTGTGGTGATCAGCGACGTCGGGAATGTGGACGACATCCATCCGACCGACAAAGTTCCGGTCGGCAACCGCGTCGCCAATCTTTGTCTGAATCACATTTACGGTCGTGATATTGCGGCCGACAGCCCGTTTTTCGACCGGATCGAACCGGTCGGCGACGGTTCATTGCGCGTTTATTTCCGCAACGCCGAAGGCGGCCTGACCACCTCCGACGGCAAAGCTCCGGACTGGTTCGAGATCGCCGCCGGCAACGGAATTTTTGTTCCGGCCGAGGCGAAGATCGACGGAAATACCGTTATCCTGCGTTCCGACCTCGTCAAAGTGCCGGCCGCCGCGCGTTTTGCCTGGTCGGACAAGGCGGAGCCGAATCTGCGCGGTGTGGTTTCCGGGCTTCCGGTCGGATGTTTTGACAGCGGCGTCCCGGAACCCGGCGACCTTGCGGCTTTTGTTCCGGAATCGTCCGCATTCAAAGTCATATATAAATATTTTCCGACGTCGCAGCCGCGTCAGGATTTTCTGAAGTCGGTCGTTTATGCGGTGGACAACTCGGAGAAATTCTCCGGGCGTAAAATCAGCCGTATCGGTTATTTCGTGGAAGGTATTCTGCCGGACAACTCGGTGGAATATGTTTTTGTGACCATGGACCCGTTCACCGGTGATGTGAAGAAAATCGGCGTTCCGGTCGGCAATATTTTTCAGACCAGACTGAGCAATATTGAGGTCTGGAGCAACGTTCCCGGCGTGGCGACCGGAAAATTCCCGGAGGGCGCGATCGAATTTTGGAACAACAATTTCGATCCCGCGCGCAAACTCGATCTGCCCGGCGCGTCGGACAAACTTTATGACTGGGACGACACCTATCAGCCCGGAGTCGCGTTCGGTCACGGCTCGATGCAGATACACAACATTTCCGCCTCCGAGCCTCAGGTTGTCTTTGCCTTCAACCGCTTCGGGGGCGGCCCGGAGTGCGAGTTCGGCATCGGCACCAATCGCGGCGACGGCAATCCGGACTATGTTTACAGCAAGTCCGGCCAGCGTTTCCGCCTGATTACGATTATCGCGCTGGCGAAGTTTGACGGCGAATGAAACTGCCGCTGCTGATGGCTCCGGCCGGATCGGACGCCGCGTTGGAAGCGGCGCTGAACGCCGGAGCCGGAGCCGTTTATTTCGGCGTCGGAACCTTGAATATGCGCTCCGGCGCCGCGGTGAATTTCTGCGAATCCGATCTTGACCGGGTGGCGGCCCGCTGCCATGAATTTGGCGCCAAAGCCTATCTGACGCTGAATATCGTTGTATTCAACAATGAACTGGAACGGGTTGCCGCACTGTGCCGCGCCGCGAAAAAAGCCGGAGTGGACGCGGTGATCGCCGCCGACCCGGCGGTGATCGCCGAGGCCGGACGCAACGATTTGCCGGTGCATCTTTCGGTACAGGCAAACGTTGCCAATATCGAAACGGTGCGCTTTTATTCCAGCTTTGCCGAAGTGATGGTGCTGGCGCGCGAGTTGAAATTGGCGGATATCAGGGATATTGTAAATCGGATTGCGGCGGAAAATATAACGTCGCCGTCCGGTCGGAAGGTTGGCACCGAGTTGTTTATTCACGGTGCTTTGTGCTCGTCGTTTTCCGGAAAATGTTATCTCAGTCTGACGGCGGCCAACTGTTCGGCCAACCGCGGCGTCTGCCGCCAGAGCTGCCGCCGCCGCTATATCGTAACCGATGCGGAGACCGGTGAACGTCTTGAAATCGCCAACGGTTATGTGATGAGTGCGGCCGACCTCTGCATGATTGATTTTATGCCTGAGGTGGTCGCTTCCGGCGTTGATATTTTGAAAATCGAGGGCAGGGGGCGTTCGGCCGACTATGTGGCGACCGTCACCCGGGTTTACCGTCAGGCGCTGGAGGCCTGCGCCGCCGGAACTTTTACCCGTGCCGCCGCCGCAAAATGGCGCGACGAACTGTCTCGGGTGTTCAACCGCGGGTTTTGGCGCGGCGGCTATTATCTTGGCGAGGACTTCGGTGTTTGGAGCGGAAGCGGCGGAAACCGTTCGCCGGTGGACAAAACCATGATCGGCAAGGTGACCGACTATTATGCCAGAATCGGTGTGGCTGAAATCCGGCTTTCCGCCGGAGAGCTGAAGCGCGGCGACCGGCTGCTGATCGTCGGCGGAACCACCGGCGCTTTGGAACTGACGGCTCCCGAGTTTCGCATCGGCGACGGAAAAACTTTGGAGTCGTTTGCTCCGAAGGGCGCGGCGGTGGCTTTTCCGCTGGCGACCAGAGTGCGTGCCGGCGATTCGGTCTACCGGCTTGACGACCGCGATTTTTCAGGCATTGAGCGTAAAATATAAATACATTCTGCCGTTGTCGGAGGCCAGCCCCAGCTTGCCGTTGGAAATTGCCACTATTTTACTGCGGTCATTGACCGTCAGCGAACCGAGCGTTGCGCCCTCCATATCGGTTATTGCGGCGGTGAGGCCGCCGGTGTTGGCCGTTGAATCGCCTTCCCAGAGCTGGATTGCGCAGGTTCTGGTCAGCACGGCGGCGTCCAGCGCAATATCCAGCGTTTCAAAATCCAGCCGGTCGTTCTGAAGCATCGGCGAATCCGGGATCGCGGTTATTTCATATTTCAACCCGATAATCGCGCATGGATTGTTCAATGTAACCGCCGACTGTCCGGAAATGGTCAGGTTGGAGAAATTTTTGACCGTGGCTGAGAATTCGCCGGAAAAGTCTTTGAAGCGCAGAGTCGAACTGCCTCTTACACTGCCGGGAGTTGCGCCGTCGCCGGAGACCACGCCGGAAAAGTTCAGCAGATCGGACGATCCGGTGAAGGTGATTACGGCGTTGCCGTTGACGATGGCGCTGCCGCCGGAGGTCGCATGGCGCGGATTGGCGCCGCCGGCATAGATGTTACCGAGCAGACTGGTTTCCGCGGCGGAGGCGTCGATCGTGATTGATACATCGCCGGAAACTTCGGAAATTCCGCCGGATATGGCGTAGCCGCCGCCGAAGATGTTGCCGGTCACCTTTGCTCCGGCCACCGAGACGGCCACCGTGGAAATTACAGCCGTGCTGCCGCTTCCGGACGCCTGTCCGCCGCCGACGATGAAGTTGGTTTCGGCGCCGCCCGCCACGGAGATGGTTATATCTCCGGCGGTGATTTTCCCGCCCGCCGCCGCCT
>JAEWSS010000114.1 GCA_023459755.1 Verrucomicrobiota bacterium
CGAAGGGTTTCAAGCAATTCGGTGATGCGGGTGGTTAAATCTTCCATAGTCTTAATCTTTCATTTGGATTTTTTTAAATCAGGGTTCATATTAATATTGTCCGGAAGTGCGCGATTGCAAGACGGCAACGGAAAAAACGAAGGATATTGTGAGGAACCAGCGGATGAAAAACAGCCTGAAAGTCATTTGTGACAGCAAGATACCATTTCTTAAAGGGATGTTGGAACCCTTCGGAGTCGAGTGCCGTTATCTGCCGCCGCCGGAGATCGACGCCGCGGCGGTGAAGGATGCCGACGCCATGATCGTCCGAACCCGAACCAGGTGCAATGCCGCTTTGCTGGACGGTTCCCGCGTGAAGTTCATCGCCACCGCCACCATCGGATTCGACCATTTGGACGCCGAATATCTGGCGGCGCGTAATATTGTCTGGCGCAGTGCGCCGGGATGCAACGCCGGAAGCGTGGCGCAGTATGTCGGTTCGATATTGGCGCACACCGGCTGGCGGGGAAAAACGATCGGCGTGGTCGGCGTCGGACATGTCGGAACAAAGGTCGCCGAGTTGGCCTCCGCGCTGAATATGGAGGTGCTGTTGAACGATCCGCCGCGCGCGGCGCGTGAAGGCAAAGAAAAATTTACCGGGTTGAAAGAGCTTCTCGGCGCCAGCGACATTGTCACCATGCATGTGCCGAACGAGCCGTCCACCCGCGATTTGGCCGATGAAAGTTTTTTTGCCGCCATGAAACGCGGTGCGTTGTTCATAAATTCGTCGCGCGGAAGTGTGGTTGACGAATCGGCGTTGCTGGACTCCGGAGTGGATTTTGTGCTGGACGTCTGGAAAAACGAGCCTGCCATCCGCCGCGAGTTGATGATGAACGCGGTGTTTTCAACTCCGCATATCGCCGGTTATTCGACCGACGGCAAGGCCAACGGCACCGGCATGGCGGTGCGGGCGCTGGCGGAATTTTTCGGCATCGACGGCCTGCGGAATTTCAAGGTTACCGCGGTTCCGCCGCCGGAAAATCCGGTGATCGAACTGAAGTCGGCAACCGACGGTGTTGCCGCCGCTGTTTTGCAGAGCTATGATATTGACCGCGATTCGCGGGCGTTGCGCAGCGCCCCTGACCATTTTGAGCAACTGCGCAACGATTATTGGCTGCGCCGGGAATTTCCGGCGTTTGATGTTGTCAACGCCGCTGCCGGATGTGCGGAAACGCTGCGCCGGCTCGGATTTAACCTTCAAGGATAATAGTTATGTACAATTCGATTCTGTGCCGTTATCATGAGATCGCCATAAAAGGGCACAACCGTAAAAATTTCGAGCGTCAACTCATGGGCAATATGCAGCACAAACTGCATGATATAAAAGATTTGCGCGTGCGCAGCGTGCGCGGTCGCATCTGGGTCGAGCACGGTGGACGGGCGCCGTTTACCGACGATGAAGTCAAAGAAATCTGTGAAAAACTGCGTTTCATGTTCGGGCTGGAAAGTTTTTCGCCCGCCATTCTGGTGGAGCCGGAGCTTGAGGCGATCAAGCGCGCGACGGCCGAGGCTTCAAAACCGATCTTCGACGCGGCGTTCGCAGCCAGGGGACGGGTGCGCTTCCGCATCCGGGCGCGGCGCAGCGACAAGAGTTTTCCGTTGTGCAGCAAGGAGTTGGAAATTGAACTGGCCACGGTTGTCGGCGACCTCTATCCGGTGCCGGAGCTGGAAGTCCATTTGGATGACGACGCCGACATCACGGTCGGCTGTGAAGTCCGTGACGAATTCACCATCATCTATTTCGACTCTTTTCACTCCGGCGGCGGACTGCCGACCGGTTCAAATTCTCCGGTTATGGCGTTGTTGTCCGGCGGCATTGATTCGCCGGTTGCCGCATTGCTGACGATGAAGCGCGGCAGCGAAGTCGATTTCATGAGTTTTCACTCCGATCCCTACACGCCGCCGGAAACCACGGAGAAAGTTGTCGGCATCGGCCGTTATCTGAATAAATTTCAGCGTTCCGGGACTCACTATTTTGCCAATCTGAGCGAAATTCAGAAACTGATCCGCGACCGCTGCAACCCGCGCTACCGCACCGTGCTGTACCGCCGCATGATGTTCCGCATCGCCGAGGCGGTTGCTAAATCGGGCCGTGCAAAAGCGCTTCTGACCGGAGAATCGCTGGGGCAGGTCGCTTCGCAGACAGTGGAAAATATGAGCGTTATCAACAATTCAACCTCAATGCTGGTGTTGCGTCCGCTGGTGGGAATGGACAAACTCGAGACCATCCGCATGGCTGAAAAATTCGGAACTTACGACATGTCCACCGTTCAGGTTCCGGACAGCTGCACCGTTTTTTCGCCGCCGTCACCGGCGACCCGGAGCGACGTTGAAACCATCGAGGCGGAAGAGGCAAAACTCGGCGACTGGCAGAGCGTGCTTGACACGATCATCGCAAACGTGCAGATCATGAAATAGTTTTCCGGTCAGCGCTCCACGGTCCAAACGCTGCCGTCGATCATTACGGCGGTGACGTTTTTGCCGTCGAATTCAATCCGGTCAAAGCCGGAAGTGCCGCAGCGATAACGCCATTTGACTTTGCCGTCGGTCGGATTCACCCGCACCAGGTCACCCTGCCGGCCGCCGGCGAAAACGTCTCCGAACGCTTCGCATGGCTGCACCGGAGTGTGTTCATACCCGATCCCGAGATCAATGACTTTTTCGATTTCGGCGGCGTCCACGTCGATTACAACGAGTTCGCCGTCCATGGTTTTGGCGTAGGCGCGCCGGCCGTCGGCCGCCGGACCGAGACTTTCGCGGAATTTATACTGATTGGTGCGCAGTTTGATCGCTCCGGTTTCGCGGTCGAAAATGGTCAAATAACGGTCGGGGGCCACCACCGCCAGATTTTTTTCACCGATCACCGGCGTCACGTTGCCGGGCGAAAACAGAATGTTCGGCGAGCCGTTGTTCCATTTCCACTTGAGTTTTCCGGTGTCGGCCTCAAGCACATAAAGGAAGGTGTCCCACGCGCCGAACGCCGCAATGTTGTCGCGCAGCGCGGGCGGCGCCTGACAGCGTCCCGCAGCGATCTTGAAGTACGGCGACTCGATTTTTGACGGCGGCAGGACTTCCGCCATTTTGCCGGAAAATTTCAGTTCCGGCGGCGGCGGTTCCATTTCAGCCGGTCGAAATTTTACCGGAATCCCGGGAACTTTGCCGGCGGTAAATTCAATGGCCGGAGCGTCCGGACGTTTTTCCCCGATCGTTTTATTGAACACCGCCACCTGATCGCCGGTAAGTTCGACCAAATTGTAGCCGCCCGACTTTTCTGTTGAATGGCGCAGTGAGATCGCCCGGCCGACCGCGTTCCCGAAGCCGTCGCTGTTGAGCAGCTCAAGATTGTGATAGTGGCCGGACAATACCGCCGCAACCGGGTATTTTTTCAGGACGGCCAGCACATCTTGCGCGTTGCTCAGCTCCTGAGTCAGCGGATAGTGGCAGATGAAAATCACCCGGTCGCCCGGTTTGACCGTCTGGTTCAAGGCGGCGTCCAGCCAGTCGAGGTCGGAGCGGCGGACATAGCCGTCGCCCATCTTCAGCCACGGCCCGGACGGTATTCCGGCCAGTACGAAATTTCCGATCCGACGGCAGAAGCGGTCTCCGTCGAACAGCTCGGAAAAGGTTTCGCAGTTGTTGTCGCTCCAGTTGGTTTCGTGATTGCCGGGAATCGCCAGCAGCGGTTTTTCCAGTTTGCCGAGCAGGGTCTTCACATATTTTAATTCGGCGGTGCTGCCGCTGCCGGTCAAGTCGCCGGAAAGGATCACCGCGTCGGCGTCGCCGGCGTTGATCTCCGCAACGGCGGCGGCGGTCATCGCGGCGTTGGCATTGCCCTCGACCACATGAATATCGGTCAGCCAGGCCAGTTTCAGGTCCGGCGCACCCAGCGTTAAAAGCGGCGGTATCAACATGGCCAAAAATCCTCGAATATACATAAAAAAGCCTCCTTCAAGCGGTAATATACCGCCGAAGGAGGCGCAATGCAAACCGGATGCGCGGGTTATTTCACCGCGGCGTCGATCAGCGCGGTCAGTTCCTTGAACGCGGCGCTGACGGCCACATCGCCATCAACCTGATATTCGGCAACGTTGTCACCCACGGCAACGCAGACCTTGCCGTCATCGGTTCTGTCCGGGTTGAAGGAGGCGGCAATCACCACCTTGTCGCGCAGATTCTTCTGC
>JAEWSS010000115.1 GCA_023459755.1 Verrucomicrobiota bacterium
TTGCGCCGCAGGATGTCAAGTCGCCGTTTGCGACTTCGGTAATCGGGGTGGAGCCGCAGTTCATCACGCTTAACCTGGAGCCGAAGGAGACCCTGATGCTGCCGATCGAGCCGGTGTTTTCCGGAACGGACGAAATGGATAAGGATTTTTCGGTTGAGAAAACCGTTTTTACACCGACGACGGTCACGGTTACCGGAACCGCGTCGCTATTACGCGACCTCAAGGCGATTCCGACCAAACCGATCACGCTGAAGAACGTCTCCGGGAGTTTTGATATTGAGCGGTTGGTGCTGGCGCCGCGGCCGGGAATATCGGTATCGCCGGCGGTGGTCAGCTGTCATGTGAGCATAATCAAGGAAAATGAGACCAAGATATTGCCGGCGGTGCCGGTATTGTTGCTGACGGCGCCTGGAAGTGAGAATAAATTCACCGCCGAACTGGTGTCCACCAACAGCGTCCGCGTCTATTTATACGGCCCGCGCGGGCGGCTCAACCTGTTCAACGCGGATCTGCTAAAAGCCTATGTCGATCTGACCAAAATAACCGAACCCGGCGTCTACACCGTGGACGTCTGCTGTCCGGAGCCGGCCGACAGCGACTTGAAAATACGAAAAATTGAACCCGATAAAATTGAAATAAAACTTACATTAAAACAAAAAAACATAAAATAAAGGATAGAAACAGATGCTAATCGGAAAAATCAACTCGGTCTTCGCCAAGCACCACAGATGGCTGTTCGGCGGAATTGTGATGGTGATCATCGTCACCTTCGTGTTCTATTTCTCCAACGGGTCGATTTTCGATCTGAATTTTGGCGGCGGCGGAAGTTCAGGGATTACGACATTCGGCGACAAGGTGTCGGCCGACAAACTCGCCAACCAGATCCGCTACAATCTTATCAACGCATCACTCAGCTCGCCTTACGGTCTTGCGGTTTTCCAGAGCGAAGAGGCATTCTCCGGCGCCCACGCCTCGGCCCCGGTGGTGCTCGGACAGCTGGCAATGGCCGAACAGCGCGGACTCGGCGCCTCCGACGAAGAAGTGAACAAATTTCTGGTGCTGATTTTTTCCGTCAACAACAAGTTCAGCGCCGAATTTTTCAACACCTATACCGAAATGCTTCAGCGCTACGGCATGACGGTTGATGATCTCAAAGCCGCCGTCCGTCAGAGTATTCTGTTGAATAAACTGGCCGCAGAAAGCGCGCAGTCCGGAATGTACGCGGCCACCGACGGGCTGAAAAATGAGGTCACACGCTATCTGACCAACCGTTACAGCGTTCGGACGGCCAACTTCAAGGCCGACGATTTTTCCGCACAAGTCAAAGTTTCCGACGATGCCGTCGAGCAGTATTATCAGGAGCACCAGAACGCCTTCATGATTCCGGCCGACTACAATGCGATCGTGGTCTCGGTCAACTACAACGACCCGACAGTCGCCGCGGCCGCCGAAAAACTCGCTTCAGACGACACTATGCTCCAGAATTTCTATAAGGCCAACCAGCAGCGTTACGGCGAAAAAAGTTTTGACCAGGTGAAAGTCAAGGTTATCGACGACTTCATGGCCGCCGCCACCGCCGACGCCGCCGCCGAAAAGCTCAAGGCTTTCGAGACGGCGGTTTATGAAAGTCTGAATGCCGGATCGGGCGCACCGGGTGGAGAAATTTTCCAGAACGCCGCGCTCAAGTCCGGCCTGACGCTGAAAAACACAAAAACCTTCAACCGGAACTCCACCCAGATTGTCTTCAACGACGGCAGCGTGATCGCCGGAGCCGTCCCGGTTCGCGCCCTCAGTTCAATCTCCAGCCAGATTCCGCTGTCCGATTCGTTCGAGGGCGACAACGCGATCTGCATCGGCTATGTGAACACGGTTAAACCCGAAACGCTCGCGCCGCTGGCCGACGTCAAGGCGGAGATCGTCGCCATTCTCGTTCGGAATGAAGCGGCAAAACTCGCAGTCGCCGCCGCCGAAAAAACCGCCGCCGAGCTGCTGGCGGCCGCTCCTGACGCACAGTCCGCCGCGTTTGCCAAACTGCCGCATCTGGAAAAATTCGAGTTCGGCTTCATGCCGCCGAAAACCGACGGAGGCGAAGTGATCGCCGCGGTCGCCCGCGGACTGGCCGTCAACGGAATCTCAATGGCCTATCCGACCGCCGACGGCGCATTCATCGTTCGTCTCGACGCTCAGACCACCGGAGCCATGCCGGAAGAATTTGCCAAGCTGCCCGTTCCGGCCGCCGACTGGTATTTGAACCAGACGGTCAGCAACGGCGAACAACTGGCAATGTTCCAGTATCTTCAGGCCAACGTAACGGTTCCGGCCGACTACATGGAAGCAGGCAAGCGCTAAAATGACCGATAATTCAGAAGTGGCACTGGGGCGGCACGTCACCGTCGAATACTACGACTGCAACAGCGAAGTCCTGGCCGACGCGGCAAAAATGGAGCGAATCTTCATCTCCGCCGCCAACGCCAGCGGAGCCACCGTGCTCGGCAGTAATTTTCACGACTTCAAACCTCAAGGGGTCAGCGGATTCGTAATCATTGCGGAATCGCACTTCTCGGTTCACGCCTGGCCGGAACACGATTACGCGGCGGTTGACCTGTTCACCTGCGGCGAGTCGATCGACTTTCAGGTGGCAATGGACTATCTGCGCGATGCGCTCGAATCCGAGTCGATGATTGTGTCCAGTGTGATGAGCCGCGGCATCGTCGGCAACAACGGCATCGAACGGATGGTTCCGGTTTACGCCGACCACGTCAACACCTACGCACTGGACTGGCGCACCCGCTTCGCCTCGCTCAACGCCTGGGGCATCGTCTGCACCATCGACATTCACGACTGCGACGAAACACTGCTCCACACCCCCGACGCCGTCCTGAACGCACTGACCGAGGTGTCCGCCGAACTCGGCCTCTCCGCCATCACCGCCTCAAAATTGATTCCGTTTGCCAAGGCCGACGGCAAGGCCGGATTCAACTACTGTTTTCTGATGTCAGACGGGTCGCGCATATCGGGCAACCTGTCTTTTGCGGACAAATGCGCCTATGTCGATGTTTTTTCAACGCGCTTCTTCGAACCGCGTCACGCCGCCGAACTGGTTCTTCAATGTTTTCGCGGACGCCATTACCGCATGCAAGTGGCGGTAAGGAGATAATGAAAAATGACGGAATGGATCAATGAACGCGGACACGGCTTCGGAATCTCACTCGAAGTCGAGAAAACTCTCTGCTCCAGAAAAAGCAAATATCAGCAGATCGACGTTTACCAGACCTGTCACTACGGCCGGATGCTGGTGCTCGACGGCGTAATTCAACTGACCGAATTCGACGAGGCCGGCTATCAGGAAATGCTGACCCACGTTCCGCTCTGCGCCCATCCGTCACCGGAAAAACTGCTGGTGATCGGCGGTGGAGACGGCGGCGTACTCCGCGAGGCGGCCAAGCATAAATGCCTGAAGCTGATAGACATCTGTGAAATTGACGAGGCGGTGGTCGAAACCGCCAAACAATATCTGCCATCGCTGGCACGCGGCTTTGACGATCCACGCGTCCGCCTCCATATCGGAGACGGCGCCGCCTTCGTCGCCGCGCACAGGAATGAATACGACGCGGTGATTGTGGACTCATCCGACCCGGTCGGCCCGAACACTCCGCTGTTCAACGCCGAATTCTACCGCGCCGTAAAACAGGCACTCAAGCCGGGCGGAATCGTCGCCTCACAGTCGGAATCAATACAGCTTTTTCCGTCGGTGGTGCGCCGGTTGTGCGGCTTCTGCCGCGCCAATTTCAAAAACGCCGGATATTATTATATGATCGTGCCGAGTTATCCCGGCGGCGGCATCGGCGCCTGCATCGCCTCGGACGAACTCGACTTCACCCGTCCGGCGCGCACCGGAATCGCCGACTGCCGCTACTACTCGCCGCAGGTTCACGCCGCCGCGTTTATAATGCCGGAGTTCGCCCGAAAATTTCTTGAGGAGATAAAATGAAATTCCACTTTATCCACTACAACTTCAACGTTCTCGATCTGCAAAAAAGCATAAAATTTTATGCCGACGCGCTCGGCTTGACCGAACAGCGCCGGATCGAAGCAAAGGACGGCAGTTTCCTGATCGTCTACCTGGGCGACGGAATGACCGACTTCCAGCTTGAACTCACCTGGCTGCGCGACCGCACCGAACCGTACAACCTCGGCGACAACGAAATGCATCTGGCTTTCCGGGTGGACGACTTCGCCGCCGCCCACGCCAGACATCAGGCCATGGGCTGCATCTGCTACGAGAATCCGGATATGGGCATCTACTTTATCAATGACCCGGACGGCTACTGGCTGGAAGTGGTTCCGGTGAGAAAGTAAAACCTTTTATGGCGCTGTTGGAAGTTGAAAACCTGAAACTGCACTATCCGGTTCGCGGCGGAATGTTCGCGCCGCGCCGCTTTGTCCGTGCGGTTGACGGCGTGTCATTCCAACTTGAAGCCGGCGAAACCATCGGGCTGGTCGGCGAGTCGGGGTGCGGCAAAAGCTCGCTGGGGCGCGCCGTTGTACGGCTTGAAACCCCGACCGGCGGGACAATCCGGGTTGACGGCTGCGACATCACGGCGCTTTCCGGCGGCGCACTCCGCCGCCAGCGCAAAAATTTCCAGATGATTTTTCAGGACCCTTACGGTTCGCTGAATCCGCGGCTGACCGTTTTCAGCTCGCTCGACGAAGTGCTGGCGCTCCATTCAAAACTTGACCGCGACGGCCGCCGCCGGCGGGCCGGAGAACTGCTGGAACTCGTCGGTCTCGAAGCCGACTTTATGAACCGTTATCCGCATCAGTTCTCCGGCGGTCAGCGCCAGCGCATCGGTATCGCCCGGGCACTCGCCGCCGAACCGAAACTGATCGTGGCCGACGAGCCGGTGTCGGCACTGGACGTCAGCGTTCAGGCACAGATCATCAACCTGCTCGAAGACATTCAGAACCAGACCGGAACCGCCTTTTTGTTCATTGCCCACGATCTTGCGGTGGTCGAACACATCAGTCGCCGGATTATGGTGATGTATCTCGGACGGATCGTTGAGGAGGGCCCGGCCGCGGAAGTATGCGGAGCACCGCGCCACCCATACACCAAAGCGCTGCTCTCCGCCGTGCCTCGCATCGACGGCGGCGGCAAGCGGCGGATCGTGCTTTCCGGAGATGTGCCGTCACCGCTGGCGCCGCCCGACGGGTGCGCATTTCACCCCCGCTG
>JAEWSS010000116.1 GCA_023459755.1 Verrucomicrobiota bacterium
GTCAAGGAGCAGATGGGTTATCTTGAAGATCTGATCGAGTGCCCGGCGACGAAGTTTTTCTTCAAGGGTGAATGCACTTCAAAAACCTCTGCCGCGGATGACGCCGCGTGCGTGGAAAACGCCGAAAAGTTTGGTTTTGCGCTGATCAAGGGCGCCCAGAACTGATTTTGACGCGCTGAAAAAAGCCGGACAGTCAGCTGTTCGGCTTTTTTTGTCGAAAGATATTGCGCCGTCGGCGATTGCAGCTTTGCGACGGGGAAGGGGGCGGTGAATACCCGGATCAGCGGTGAAGCCGGATCAATCCGAGAATGTCGCCCAGCTGCGGATGCGAGGAGAGCGTTGTGACTTTGTGGCTCCAGTCGCCGTGAAACGACCGGCTGTCCACGATGATCGCGAGTTTTTCCGCACCGCATTTCTTCCAGTTCCGCAGCGCCGGCAGGTTGTTGCAGCGAACCAGACAGAAGAGCGTGCGTCCTTCGCCGTACAGCGCCAGCATCCGGGCGTTCAGCAGTACGCCGAAGCCGCGGCCGCGGAATTCCGGAGCCACATAGGTGTCGTGAATGTAGGCGAACGGCGGGTGCGGTTTCACGGTGATGCCGCCGAAACTTCCGGTCGGGGCGTTGATGCTGAGGATGGACCAGGCGGCGGGGATTCCTTTGAGGTCATTTATCACCACCGAGCGCGAGCCGGAGGCGATCAGATGGCGGAACAATCCGGCCTTGGCGCAGTTCATACGGCCGGAACGGAACGCAAGATCAATAGATTCTCCGCTGAATTCGGTGAGTTCTCCGGCTCCCTCCGGCAGTGTTTCGGTGTCTACTCCGCTTGCCGGCGAAAAAGCGGCAACCACATAGTCGCTGTGGCTTTGGCGGACAAACCGTGCGGCTTTGCCGATCAGATCTCGAAAACGCATAAGTTAAAAATACTCCCTGCGAACGGTCAATCCGTCGATGGCGGCGATTCCCAACCCTGGAGTGGTCGGCAGAATGATGTCCGGCCCGTCAAACACCGTGCCGCCGGAAACCGGGACGTGTTCGGCCAGCATCGGACCGTCGAGGTCGAAGCGGGTCACGCAGTGCTGTGCGGCGGCGAAACAGGCGGCGGCGGCCACCGAGACCGGTCCTTCGAGCATGCAGCCGATCATGCATTCCTTGCCGTAACGTTCGGTCAGGGCGGCGATATGGAGCGCGTCGGAGATGCCGGCGGACTTCATGAGTTTGATGTTGATGAGGTCGGCGGCGCCGTGTTCCAGCACTTTTGCGGCGTCGCGGGATGAAAAGACCGCTTCGTCGGCCAGAACCGGCGTGGCGATGTTGTCGGTGACCTTCTTCAGTCCGTCGAGATCGGCGAACGGAACCGGCTGTTCGAGATAGTCGAAGGTGAGTCCGGCGCCCTCAAGCTGATGCATGATGGCGATCGCTTCGTCGGCCGACCAGCCCTGGTTAGCGTCGATCGACAGCATGGCGCGCGATCCGACCGCCCGCTGGACGGCGGTCAGCCGTTCGGCGTCCTCGGCGGCGTTTTTGCCGACCTTGATTTTGAGGTGGTCGAAGCCGCGTTCGACGGCGATCTCGGCGTCTTTCACCATCTCCGGTATCGGGTTGACGCTGATGGTGAGGTCGGTTTTGATCCGGTTTTTCGAACCGCCGAGCGCGCGGTGCAGCGGCAGATTCAGTGTCTGCGCCCAGAGGTCGTAGACGGCGATTTCAAATGCGGCGCGCGGCGAGGTGTTGCGTCCAAACGGCGCGGTGCGTATGATATGTAGAATATCGTTCAAATCGGCGGTGTTTTTTCCGATCAGCCGCGGCGCGAGCCATTCGGCGAAAAGTTCGATGCTTTCGAGGGTGTCGCCGGTGATGACCCTGGTCGGAGGCGCTTCGCCGTGGCCGGAGGCGCCGTCGGCGGTTCTTATAATTATTATCGCGTCTTCGATCTGCGTCACCCTGCGCAGCGCCGTGACGAACGGCGTCCGCAGCGGAATGGCTATTCTTGCCACCTGAATCCCGTCGATTATCATAAAAAGGCTCCAATTTTTTCGGTAATATAGCACGTTGCCCTTCGGGTTGCAAAAAAAAGCAAGAAAGAATAAACTTTTTTTGCAAACATGATTGAAAAATCACACAATGTGGGTACATTAAAATGTGTTTATTGTTGAAAACTAATATACTTATATGATAGAAAATAAAAGTCACACGGAGGCGATGCGATGAAAGTAACGTTCACGAAATACATTGATAGCGATTCTATCGTTATTCTCAGAGGAAAGAACAAGCTTGAGGTGCTCAATGAGATAATCTCGAAAGCCGCCGAACTTTCCCAGCTGGATCGTGACCTGATCTTTCGTCTCACCTGGAAGCGTGAACAGATGATGACCACCGGCGTCGGCAACGGTCTCGGTCTGCCGCACATCCGTGTCAACAATATTCCGGAGCCGATCATTATTGTCGGCGTCTGCAAGGAGCCGATCGCCGATTATCAGAGTCAGGACGACCAGCCGGTGCGCCTGATCGTTTATATTATGGCCGCCGACGAGCGTCCTGAGGAATATCTCCAGCTGCTTGGTTCGGTTTCCCGTAAACTGCGCAACCCGGAAATTATCGCGGAGATCACTGAAAATATCACCAATCCGGCTCAGATTCTCAACGTGATCAAACGCCAGCAGGACGGCGAGTAGCAGACAATGATTAAGGCAAATGCCGCCGTTGGCGGGCGCGCCGGGATCGATTTTCGCTGTCTCAATCCGGAGTGCGGCGCGGCGGTTAAGTTCAAGTTGGCCGACGCCGGGTCGCCGTCATTTCAGGCGGTCTGCCCGAAATGCATGGCAACCTATGAGCTGGACGGCGAGCTGCGCGGCAAACTGGCAAGACTGCTCAATCTGGTTACCGCGATCCGTGACGCCGAGGATATTCTGGGCGATGTTAATGTGGCGGTCACCACCAAGGACGGCGAACTGCGCATCCCGTATTCGCTGCTGCTGACCAGGCTTAATTCGACAATAACGCTGGATTTCGGCGGACGCAAGGTGGATTTCCATC
>JAEWSS010000117.1 GCA_023459755.1 Verrucomicrobiota bacterium
CGCCATATCGTATCCGGCTGTCGTCATTTTGTCATTTTGCGTTTCGCCTACGCCTGGAATTCCGATTTGATGGCAGCGGAAAAATACAGAAACACCTTGATCCTGAACGGGATTCCGGAGAAAAACATCCGCGAGGTTTGCACGTTTGCCGACTCGGATGCAAAAGACATGGCCGCCCTGAAAAACGCCGACGCGCTCTGGACGCAGCACGGCTTCATGCTGTACACCCACCTGGAATGGCTGGCGCGATACACGGATCTGCGCCGCCTGCATGTCGGCGGGGTGGGCTTCATCGAATTTGCACTGACGTTCCAGAACCTTTTTTACCCGACGCTTAAAGCTCTTGACCGGAAAGCCGCACCGGCAGAACTGTTCGCGGACAACGCGACAAAATTTTACAGTCTTCGCAAAATCGGAGCGGACGCGGCACGCAAAGCAATAGAATTTGTCCTTAATCCCCACCAATCTCACGGCGGAGAATCCGGCGTCACCCCCTTGACGGAACGTGAAATCGAAGCGGATCACAATACGACAGGTATATTTAGTTTCAAAAAATAACCGCTCCAGCCTTGAAAAATCCGCTGCCGGACGATATATTCATAACCAGTTTGCATCGTTATACAGAAACTGAAAACCGGGAAACGGAAAATGACATTGAGAGGAACGACCAGACAGCGGATATTCTCCCAAAGTTTTTTGCGTCGCAAGATCATAAAGGAATAATCCATGATCTGTTACGCTTCATGCTCGGGCTTGGAAAAAGACAGGAGCATGGAGCGAAAGGCAGAAGTCGCGAAACGTTTCCCACATTTTTATTTTTATCGATATCCCGATCAAAATTTCCATCCCGCCCCGGACCGCAATGTAAATCTACAATTCCTGTCGTATTGCCTGTCACCATTTTTTTCTGAAAAAATCCGGTTCGTCTGCAAAAGACGGATGAAGAACAGAGGATTTTTCTGAAGATGTGGAAGTTTGTCTTTAAAATATTTTTCTCAAACCGCAACAGGATTCTGGCGATGCTCACGTCCCTGTCCGGGGCAATGCTTCTGCTGGTTTGGCTGACGTCGGCTTCGTTTGGAATCGGGTCCGGTTTTACGGATTTCATGCTTGGCGGCGGCGTTCCGATCTGGATTTGCTCCGACCGGATGGACGTGTATATGCAGCCGGAAAACATGACGGAGACGGAACTTGACCATGTGCGGTCGGTTCCCGGAGTCCGCTTGGCGGAACCGATGGTTTACGGCGCTTGCAACTTAAAGATTCGCGGAAAAGAAAATGTCGGAGCGCAGCTCATCGGTATTTCGCCTCAGACACTTGCAGGATTGCCTTTGCACAATCTCACCGGTGATCCCCGCTCACTCCGTGCGGACGACGTAATCGCCATTGATAAAAATCTTTTGCAGAGCCGGTTGACCGGAATAACACTGGGGTCTGAAATGATCTTGAATGAGCGGCGGGTCAAAGTCGGCGTGATTCTTGACTGCAAACCGCATAATATGGCATTGCCGGTTATTTATTGCTCCGATACAAATTTCCGCCGCTGGACAAATGCGGGAAACGCGCCGCCCTGCTCCTTCATTCTGGTTTATCCTGAACAAGAGTGTGCAGCGGATTCTGTTGTGGAAAAAATTCGTCGGCAATGCGGCGGACTGACCGTCATGACTCAGGATGAAATGATCGCAAAACAGCAACTCTGGCTATGGAAAACAACTCCGCTGATGGCCATATCCTGCGCATCCATCATCATCTGCGGACTGTTTGCCGTCGCGTTTCTGTCGCAGCAGTTCTATGCGTTTATTCTGGAAAACACCGAAGGGCTGGCGGTCATGAAGTCGCTGGGCTGCTCCAATGCGGATTTGCGCCGTTTTATCTTTTACGGCTGCGGCTTTGTCTGGTTTCTGTCATTCGTCGCGGTCTTCGTTATGTCCGGAGCGATGATTCGAATCATGACGTTATTCCCAAAAATCCTTTATCGTACGCCCTTGTGGATTCTTTTCCCCATCGGAGTTCTGATGCTTGTTGTCTGTCTGCTTTCCGGTGCGAGCGTATTGTGGAAAATCCGCAGGATCGATCCGATTCTGCTGTTCAAGAGTTAGGAGTCGGCATGGTAAACTTGTACGATTTATCTTATCAATATGAAATCGGAGACCGGGTGTTCCCCGTGTTGCGCCATCTGAACGCGCACTTCACGCCGGGGCGCTTGACCATGCTGATCGGGGCGTCCGGCTGCGGCAAAACCACATTGCTCTGCCTGCTGGCAGGGCTGCTGAAATGCCGGCAGGGGCGAATCGAGGTGTTCGGTCAAACCGTTTCCGGCGCGGGCGATGCATGGTTTGCCGATTATCGGGCGCATACGGTGGGAATGATTTTTCAGCAAAGCCATTTTATTCCGGGAATGAACGTGCTGGAAAACATTGCGGCGGCAGCGGTAATTTCGGATCGTATTTCATGGAGCGCGGCTTCGGCCCGTGCGGAACAGCTTTTGAAGAAGTTCGATTTTTCCAAATATGCCGCGCAGCGATGCGAACTGCTTTCCTGCGGCGAACAGCAGCGGGTGTCCGTCTGCCGGGCGCTGGTTCGAAACACAAAACTGTTGTTGTGCGACGAACCGACCGCGGCGCTGGATCGCGACAACGGAATCTTTTTGATGGAACATTTGAAAAAAACGGCATTGTCTTCCGAGCGCGTTGTACTGGTGGTGACGCATGACCGGTATCTTTTAAAGTATGCCGATGAAATTTGGGAAATGAAGGATGGAGGTCTGACACTTCATGCGAAATAAGTTACTTATCTGTATTTGTGGAACACTACTTGGGTTGGGATTGGTTTATTCCTTCTGGGAATTTTTCCATTCCGAAATTTCGCAGCTGGCGCATGAGCCGGTCGGGTTGCCGGAGGTGAATTCACGGATTGCGGCACGGGGCGAGGTTTGTCCGGAAAGCGGCGTGATTTCCCTTTATCCGCGCCGCTCCGACGTTGTGGCAAAAGTTTTTGTGAAAGAGGGCGATGTGCTGAAAGCCGGTGATCCGGTCTATCAGCTCCGGATTGATGAACTGGAACGGCGGAAAGCCGTATGCGCCGCCGCAATCGAAATTGCGAAAGCGAATCTGCAATATCTGGAGGAGCAGCCACGCGATGTCGATCTCGTTCCTTTAAAATCGGAAATAGTGCGATTTTCCGAGGATGTTGCGCGTCTTGACAAACATCAGACCAGGGTTAATGCGTTATTGCAGTCTCATGCGGTCAGTCAATCGGACTGCGATGAAGCAACCGGTCTCTTTCTGGTTGCCCAGGCGTCATTGCAGAACAGCCGCGATCGTTACGAACAACTGAAAGCCGGGCCGTCGGTGTTTCAAAAACTGCAGGCAAAAGCGGAAGTCGATAAAGCCGCGGCTGAAATGGCCGTCATTGAACGCCAAATTGAAAATTCAACCGTAAAAACCCCGACCGGCGGCCGGGTGCTTGAAGTGAACATCCATCCGGGGGAATACATTTCGCTGGCCGTTTTTTCGCTTACCGGCGAACAATACACCAAACCGCCGGTCTCGTTTGCTTCGGGAAAACTGCAACTCATGGTGGAAGTGGACGAACTTTTTGTTCCGCGTATGGCTTCCGGATGTACCGGAGAGGCGGTTGTGCCGGGAATGCCGGAACGAAAGTATGCGTTGCGTTTTAACCGGATAATACCGAGAGTCTCCCAAAAATCCAATTATTCAAACAGTCCGGATGAGATTGTCAACACAAAGGTCTTGCGGGTCGTCTTTGATTTTAACGAAGCCCCGGAAGCATTGTTTACCGGGCAGCGGCTTGAGGTTCAGCTTTTTCCTGAAATGACAAGGGAGGAAGTGAAATAATATGAATATTCTTCTGTCGGAATTTTTGAGAAACCCCGTTACGACCGGCTCCATCTGGCCAAGTTCTTCCTCGCTGGCGGAACGGCTTCTAGGCAATTTCAACTGGGAAACCGCACGAAACGTCATTGAGTTGGGAGCCGGAACCGGAGCGGTCACAAAACATATCCTCCCGCGGCTTCATCATGAGGCAAAATTCCTTGCGGTCGAAATGAATGAACGTCTTGCGAAAAACTTCCATGAAAAATTTCCGGCCGTCAAACTCTGCACCGACAACGCCGGCAATCTTCATAACATCATGATTTCAGCTAAATTCCAACGGGCGGACATCATTGTCTCAAGTCTCCCCTGGGCCGGCATGAGCCGGACAACGCAGGACAATGTTCTTGCGGCGGTATTTGAAGCATTGAATGACGGTGGAGCATTTTCCACATTCTGTTATATTCAGGGGATGTTTCTGACCGCTTCGCATCGTTTTCGCCGAAAAATATTTGACCGGTTCCCGGATACGGTAAAAACGGATATTGCATGGAGAAACCTGCCTCCGGCATATTGCTATTACTGCGAAAAAAAACTTAAATAAAACCGAACAAAAGGAAAATAATCATGAACTTCTGGGGAATGCTGCTTGCCTTTATGCCGTGGGTCTTGTATAAGATCATCATGGACGTTCCGCTTTTTGACGATATGACCATGCTGAAAGCCTCGGTGATTTTCGCATTCGCCGCGTGCGTCTGGCAGACGGTAAATAAAAGCGGACGCGGAATCCTTCACTGGGGCACGGTGGGCTTTTTCGCCGTCACATTGGCCATGGTCGTTATCTGGCCGAACCTGTGGTATCTGAAACGCCTCGGAATTTTTTCCGGCGGCGTGCTTTCCGCGCTGGTTTGGGGGTCAATCATTTTCAAACGGCCGTTCACGCTGGTTTACGCGAAGGCGAAAGCAGATCCGTCGCGCTGGAACAAACCGGAATTTATCCGGCGGAATTATCAGATCAGCATTTTCTGGGGAGTCGTCATGCTGATCGGACTTGGTTTTTCCGTTTTGAAAAGCATGGACTGGAATCGCCGGATGCTGTATGATATCATGGACAACGTCGTGCTGGTTCTGGCAATTCTGGTAACCTGCCGTTTCAGCCGCCGTCCGAAAACCGCCACCCGGACCGGCATGCCCTGATTTATTCCGCAGCGGTACTGAATTTTACAGTGTGGGAAAAACCGCACCTGCGACCGCGGTCCCGTGACCGCGGCGGCGGTGTCATGCGTTGTGTCCGGTCGCGGCCGAAAACTGCCGACCGCGGCCGAAAACAATGCAAATTATTTATATGCGCTTAACGCACGTCGTCTTTTTTCAATTGAACGAGGTCGGCGGCGGACAGCACCTTGAATTCCACCACATGCACGCTGCTGTTAACACTGTTTTTCAGCATGTTCAATCGAACATAACGCGCCCCCACCCCGTCCGGAAGTTCGTGAAAAATCCCGACCGGAGCGGCCATCACGGTGTTGGCGGAATTGTCCGTCACCGTAACCCAGTTGTCGCCGTCTTCCGAAACTTCGATGGTATACTGATAGCAGCGGCCGTCCCCCCAGTAGGTGGTGAGCCAAAAGCCGTTCACCTGCTGCGGCGCACCGAGGTCGACAGTAAGCGACGCCGGAGCCGGAGCCCACCAGCCTTTCGCCAGCGTCGCCTCGCCGTCCACCGCGAACTCCGGAGCGTGCCCCGGCTCGCTGGCGGTGGCCGACACCGGTTTGTTGACCGCAAAACCGCGGACAATGCGCTGCCGCCTCATATTCTGATATTCGTCGCTTTTTATGAACGCCTCAATCGCCGGAGTGTACTTCTCAAACATGCGGCGCGACACTTCCACCGCGTCGCCGGCCGGAACGGACGGCAGCAGCGTGGTTTCCTCCGTCCACGCCTTGTATATCGCCGCCAGCCGCTCGGAGTAGTCGGCCGGCAGTTTGCCGGTTTTCAGCCCGGCTTCGCGGGCTTTGCCGAAGTATTCCCACTGCTTCAGGGCGCGGCTGCCCATTCCAGACCACTCCTTGGTGGCGTAATAGCCGATTTGCCCGCCCCAGTCGGTAATCTGCCGCTTGGCATTCCACTCCAGCTGCTTTGCCTCTTCGGGCGAAGAAGCCCAGTTCCGGGCGTCCTCCAGCCATTTTCCAAGCAGGAAGTACGGTTCGGTTCCCAGCAGTTCATCGAAGTCGGAGATAAAAGCCGCCAGCTCGGCGTTGGCCCGGCGCAGAGCCGCCGCATCTTTGGCTTCGTAGGCGGATTGAACCGCGCATATATAGTTGCTTGAAAGCTGGCTCAGCGTTTCGCGTCCGATATTTATCAGGTCGAAACGGTATGCCTGATTGTCTTTAAGCTGATCGGCGGCGGACAGCATAAGTTTCCACGCGTCGTACATTCTGACCACACCGCAATCGGTTCGGCTCGCCGGAGCAGGCGGAAAACACAGCGGACTCTGGTCAATCAAATTGGTCTGGTTGTAGCGGTCGGTGAACAGGATGTCCCACGCCGCCGTCACGGAGGCGGGAACGTCCCGGCCGTAACGCCGCTGGAGAAATTTTCGCTTGAATTCGTCCAGATTAGCCACGCCATCGCCCCACATCATGTCCAGCACCAGCTCATAGATAACCGGATTGACGCCCAATCCCTCGGTCATAATGCCGAGCCCCTGCAGATTGCCGTGATCCGGAGACGCGAGCATCCGGTGATAATTGTTGAAAATCGCCTCAAGTCCGCCGTAGATGTCCACCCGATTCCCGAAGTTCTGAAGAATATTCCACACCCAGGGTTTGCCGTACCAGCCATTCTGCCAGTGCCAGCCGGTGCCGGACCAGTTTTCGCCCCATAGTTCAAGTGCAAGGACGTGGTCGTTGGGGATGGCGTCGAAGAAGTTGCGGGTACGCTCCGGATTCCAGGCGTTTTCATAGTTGATCTTGGCGAACCAGGTCATAAGCACCCACACGCCGTCGGGATCGCCCTGAAGCATTGAGTCGCAGATGGTGCGCGCCATGC
>JAEWSS010000118.1 GCA_023459755.1 Verrucomicrobiota bacterium
ATGTATCCTTCGTGAGTGTCACGCAAGAAATTAATACCAGCACCTCCGCTGGTCGAATGATGCTGAATATTTTGATGACCTTCGCTCAATATGAGCGTGAAATCATTGCCGAGCGCGTGAGAGACAAGGTTGCCGCCGCCAAGAAAAAAGGTATGCACTGCGGCGGTTATCCGGTTCTCGGTTACGACACCAATCCAGTAACCCGAAAACTGGTGGTCAATGAACGAGAAGCGGAAATCGTGCGCTTCGTATTTGATCGATACAATGAGTGCGGTTCGGCCAAAGAAGTATCCACCGAATTGGAACTGCGCGGTTGTCGCGGCAAGGTTTGGAGAACCCGGAATGGTGTCCAACACGATGGGCAGCAGATCAACAATCAGATGATTTACCGGATGTTGAAAAATCCGCTTTATATCGGGCGCGTGCCGCATCGGGACAAAACCTATCCGGGCGAACACCAACCCGTCGTGACGCAAGAGGCGTGGGACAAGGCGCAGGAGTTGTTGAAGGGCAATCTCACGCACGATGCAAAACGGCGCAGTCCGAAACTTCAACCGTTTGCTGGACTGGTGGTTTGCGGACACTGCGGCGGCGCAATTACGTTGGCTCATACCGTAAAGAAAGGGAAACACCGATACGGTTACTATATTTGCAACGAGGACAGTAAACGGAACTTCAGTATCTGCCCGACGCCGCGCATTCCGGCCGCCGACTTTGAAACACTGGTGGTGAAAGAGCTGTC
Source organism: Verrucomicrobiota bacterium (assembly GCA_023459755.1). Lineage (GTDB taxonomy): Bacteria > Verrucomicrobiota > Lentisphaeria > Victivallales > Victivallaceae > CALXXL01. The sequence goes on from JAEWSS010000118.1 coordinate 743, forward strand.
GGCGGTATTGAAAACGCCGACCATGCTGGCCCAGATCGACGCACGGCTGGACGAGTTCGGAACCGGCTCGGCATTGGCGGTGAAAGCGCTTGAGAATCTGAATACACTCTGGGAGGTAATGTGTCCGGCGGAACGGTACAAACTGATTCACGCTATTGTCCGCCGGATTATCATCTTCAAAGATCACATCAAAATCGAATTCAATCAAGACGGCTTGGTGACGCTGTTGACCGAAGCCGGAATGGAGGAAGTACATGAGCAGAATTGAAACCGACGAATCCGGAACCGTATTCATGAATATTCCGTGTCAGCTTCGCAAAAGCGGAAAACGGGTGATGCTGATCGGCCCGGAAACATCGTTTGAGGATTTCAAAAATGAATCGCTGGCACGCGCAATTATGAAGTCCTATCAATGTATCCATCTGCTGGAGACAGGGAAATACGGCACGGTGTTGGAACTTGCCCAGGCGTTGAAAACCGACCGTTCGGCGGTCGCGCGGATGCTCTCGCTGGTAAATCTCGCACCGGACATCGTGATGGCTGTCTTCAATGGAACCTCGCCGGAAAACCTCACCATGGCGAAGCTTGCCAACGGCATTCCCGATGACTGGCAGGAGCAACGCGAACTTTTCGGCATGGTGTAAAAACAAGAAAGACCTCTTGACAAATCTTCCATGACGGTGTATCTTAGTATTGACAATGTGATAACAACAGGAGGTGCATTATGATAAAGTCATTGACTAAGCATGGAAACAGCGCGGCTCTCGTAATTGAGAAGCCCATTCTGGATTTGCTCGGTGCGACCATCGACACCGCTTTTGAAGTGGTGACCGACGGGCAGGCTCTTGTCCTGACTCCTGTAAAGGATGCGGTTAGGACAAGCAAATTCCGCAAGTCCATGGACAAAGTCGGAAAACGCTATGCGAAATCCTTTGAGGAGCTGGCAAAGTGAAATCCGAGCCATCGTTTCTGACGTTCGCCGAAGTGATTGAAATCCACGATTATCAAATGGAACACTTCGGCGGAGCGTCTGGATTACGCGATATTGAACTTCTGAAATCAGCCATCGGAATGCCGTCCGCAACGTATGGCGGAAATTTTCTGCATCCGTCCATTTATGAAATGGCGGCGGCATATCTTTTCCATCTGGTCGAAAAGCATCCTTTTGTCGATGGCAACAAACGTGTCGGCGCGATGGCTGCGCTCATTTTTCTTGATTTGAACGGCATGGACTTTAATGCCTCCGATGAAGAATTCACCGCCATGGTTCTCCGTGTCGCCAGCGGCAAGATGCTCAAGGCGGAAATCACCCTTTTCTTCAAGGCGCATTGTTCCGGTCGCTGACGCCGGACTTGAAAAGTCCGCAGTTCGTAAAATCGCACAGATGGTACTCCGGTCTAACGCCTAAACTCAAAATGGCGACTTTGCTGAATAGCAACGCTTTATAAAGAAGGATGTCATCCTTCTCTTCATCGAGAAAAGAGAGACGGAGAGACGTTTTTCAAGGATTTTACCCATCTCATGAAGGATTCGGAGACTCCGGCAATCCTCGCAATACCTTGCCCTGCAACGGGTAGTTACGACAATAAAAAAGCCGTCCATCGGACGGCTGAATGTGTAATTGGTAGCGGGGAATGGAATCGAACCATTGGCCTTCAGGTTATGAGCCTGACGAGCTACCACTGCTCCACCCCGCATCATTCACAACTCTTTTAATATAGCAGTCTTTCCTGCTTTGTCAAGCCTGTTTACGCAGACTTTCACAGAATTTTACCAGCCGACGCACCGCTTCGCGTATGTTCGACTCACTGCACGCATACGAAAGACGTATCGAACCCGACGCGCCAAAACCAGTTCCCGGCACCACCGCCAGCAACTCTTCCGACAATAAACGCTCGCAAAATTTGTCACTCGTCAGACCAAACGACGATATGTCACACAATACGTAAAACGCTCCCTGCGGACGAATACACTTCAATCCCTCAACATCCTTCAACAGCGAATAGATCAAATCGCGACGACTCGAAAACGCCTGCCGCATCCGTGACACATCCGCAGCTCCATCCCGCAATGCCGTAATCCCAGCCCACTGCACAAACGTCGTCGGATTGCTCGTACTGTGACTCTGAAACGCCACTATCCGCTTCACCAACCACAACGGCGCCGTTAAATATCCCAACCGCCACCCCGTCATCGAATAGGTCTTGCTGAACCCGTTGGCCGTAATCGTCAAATCCGCAATCTTGTCATTCAACGACGCAATACTCACATGCGGATAATCCGCGTCATAAGTCAACTTCTCATAAATCTCGTCCGCCAAAATCATGATATTGCGACGAACCGCAATCTCGGCAATCGCCTCCAGCGTCGATTTACGATAAACCGCTCCGGTCGGATTGCTCGGCGTATTAAGAATAAGCAACTTGGTGTTTTCATTGATCTTAGCGTCAAGTTCCGCCGGATTCAATTCATAATTGTCGGCAGCATGCGTCTGAAGCGGAACCACTTTTGCGCCGGTGGCACGCACCATTTCCGGATAACTCAGCCAGTATGGCGCCGGAATAATGACCTCGTCGCCAGGACCGCAGAGCGCCGCAATCGCGCTGAATACAGAGAATTTTGCGCCGGGAGCAATCACAATGCGGTCGGTTCCGGTCTTTATGCCATTGTCGCGGGCAAACTTCTCGACCAGTTCCTTCTTGAGTTCAAGAAGACCGCTGGCCGGAGTGTAATAGACCTTCCCCTGATTGATGGCGTCAATGCACGCCTGCTTGATCACTTTAGGCGTATCGAAGTCCGGTTCGCCGGCCGACATGCTGAGCACGTCCTGCCCCTGCTGTTTCATTGCTTTGGCCATGGCGGCGATCGCCAGGGTCGCGGAAGGAGTCAACCCCCCCATAAAACCGGACAATTTCTGCAAATCCTGCATTTGACAACTCCTTGTTGATATTTACCGCATATTAAGATAACGGCTGTTGGATTTTTTTAAAGCTCAACACCGATCTTTTTTCCGAATATTTTCATGCTCAATCTCATAACCGGAAAAACAACACCGCCTCCCGACGGGTCAAAAAATGCAGCCGGAACCATAGCGCAGCGGCCTCTCAGGTGCTATATTAATAGGATAATCAAATTAAAAAAAACGGAAAGCTAATGACAACCGCATCTCTACCGACCGGCCGGAACGGCGGTTTCTGGGTGGAAGACCCCGAATTTTATAAGAAACTTTTCCTGCTGGCCACCCCAATGGTTCTGCAGAACCTGATTACGTTCGGCGTAATTTTTTCCGACAATCTGATGGTTGGCCGGCTCGGTGAAGCTGCCATATCAGGGCTCTATATGGGAACGCTGGTGCAAACGGTGCTTCAGATTCTTCTGTTCGGGGTCGAGAGCGCGGTGCTGATCCTTTCCGCGCAATACTGGGGCAAACGCGACTGCGGAAGAATCAAGGACGTCATCTCTATCGGCATGCGGCTGTCGTTAAGCGGAACCGCACTCATCGCATTGGCGGCACTGCTGTTTCCCTCGCAGATCATTGCGCTGCTCACTCCCGACGCCGGTGCAATCGCGGAGGGCAGTGAATACCTCCGGGCGGTAAGTGTGTCGTATCTGCTGTTCTGCGCCTCGCAGCTGTTGATTGTGGCCATGCGCTCGGTGGAAATTGTCCGGATCGGGCTGATAAATTCGATAACGGCGTTTTGCGTGAATGTTTTTCTGAACTATGTACTGATTTTCGGCAAATTCGGCCTGCCGGCGCTCGGCGTGGCCGGTGCGGCCTATGCGACCGACATTTCACGCGCGGTGGAATTTTCCGTGGTTCTGTACTTTGTCCTGAAAGTGGACACCAATCTGCGCTTGAGATTGCGCGACTTCCTCCGCTGGGACACAAATATTTTTCACGACCTGGTGAAATACGGCACTCCGCTTCTGCTGGGACAAATCGTCTGGGCGATCAACAACATCGGTCAGGGTGCGATCATCGGTCAACTCAACGCCACCGCGATTTCCGCCGCCAGCATCGCCGGAATGTTCGACCGGCTGCTCTGGATGGGAACCTGGGGCGTGGCCGCCGCCACCGGAATCATGGTTGGCAAGGCGATCGGCGCCGGAGACTTTGAGCTGGTCAAACGGTACGCCAGAACGATGCAGGTGATATTTTTCGGGATCGGCATTCTCAGTGCGCTGATTGTTTTTTTCGGCCGCGGAATTTTTCTGTCCTTTTACCATCTCGAGCCGGAAACTATGGACACCGCAATGCAGTTCATGCTGGTGCTTTCGCTTATCATGATCGGCCGATGCTATCAGGCGCCGTCGCTGTTCGGTCTGGTCAAGGCCGGCGGCGACACCGCGTTTGTGTTCAAAAACGACACGTTCTGGGTCTTCTTCTGGGTGCTTCCGTCCGCCTGGATTGCATTGAAATACGATGCTCCGGCGTGGCTGGTGTTCGGTCTGCTGC
>JAEWSS010000119.1 GCA_023459755.1 Verrucomicrobiota bacterium
GGGTGCGGTTGTTCAGCGAAACGTTGCCGGCAACCCCGGAAATTTCGGTCAGGTCGCAGACCGCGGCGGTGAACTTTGGCAGCAGATGCGGCGTAAACTGCGCGTGACAGCTCAAATTCATGACAAAGCTGTTGAGGTCGAGTGAATAAGTGGAAAGTTTTCCCAAAAGGGCCACGGTGAAGTTGGTGTCGCTGTTGTTGCCGAAGCGGTCGGCGACGATCTCGACGTTGCGTGCGTCGATGTCGATTTCATTCACGCCGTCGTTGCTTATGTAGTAGAACCGGAATACACCGTTGGTGATTTTGATGTCTTCGGCCTCCAGCAGAAATTCCGGTTCCTCCGGAAACACCGTTGGCCCCGGCGGATCGGGCGGCCGCGGTGCGAATCTTACTTTGTTGACGTTGTAATATCCGGCCTGATTGCGGCAAACCGTGACTTCCGGCGCATCGGCTCGCACTTTATACAACTTCAGCTCGCCGCGCATCAGCGCGCGGCGGGAAAAATTAGCCTTGATCGACGGTGCGATTACAATCGGCTCCCAGCCCGGACCAAACCGGAAATCCTTAGCTTCGATCGTACCCCGCAACAGCGATATTTCGATTTTTTCCGCCGCGAGATTGTACTTGATTTTTTCGCCGATCACGGGGAACAGCACGGTTGTGATGAACCACGATCCGGTCAGCAGATTGTAGAATCCGACCGCCGCCAGAAGTGCAAAAAAGATCACGGCGGCAATTTTTCTGCCGCGGCGCGATCTTTTATTCTTCAGGCTCGGAGCCGGACGGAACATGATTTTACAGGCCGCCGGCGAAAATTTTCTCAAGTTCGCTCTGGAAATCCTGCAGATCGTCCGGAGTCGGCTTGCCGTTGACTTTGTCCAGTCCGAGGCGTCCGGTCTGGTCGAGAATCCATTCGGCGGTGGCGCCGGAGGCAAAAGTTACGTCGCCGGACGCCACGGCTCCGGGGCGGACGATCTTGTTCCTCGTGACTTTTGTGGCGCCGGTTCCGGCCGCGGGTTCGGCGGCGGCGTCCGATGCGGCGTTCTTTTCGTCCTTCTTTTTGGGCGGTTCGGGATCAAGTTTTTTCCAATCGACGTTTTCAAGTTCAGCCGCCAGCATTCTCATTTCCAGAAAAGTGTATTTGACGTTGAATTTTTCCGCGATTTCGTCTTGAATCTGCGACAGCCCGATGCCGTTGTTCAGCTCCTGCGCAATAAATTTTTTGATTTCAAGTTCAGACATAATATTTCGTCCTCCTGGTTTTTCTATTAATATAGCATGTTTCCGGATTATTTCAGCCGGATGCGCGGATCGGCCCACGCATATACAATGTCGGTAAGCAGATTTATGGCCACAAACAGCAGTGCGCTGACCACCACCAGCGCTTTCAGCAGCTGGAGGTCGGAATTGTAAAGCGCGTCCAGTCCGGCATATCCCAAGCCGGGAATCCCGAAAAACGACTCCAACAGCAGACTTCCGGTGAACAAAAACGGCAGAATCGAGCCCGCCCGCGTAATGATCGGGATCATCGCGTTGCGCAGTAAATGGCGGCTGTAGACTGCGAATGGCGAACATCCTTTGGCTTTTGCGGTGCGGAGATATTCGCGGTTCAGTTCATTGACAAAAACCGACCGGTAAAAGCGGACACTGCCGCCGAGTCCGCATGCCACGCCGATCAGCACCGGCAAAATCAGAAACGCCGCCGAACCCCAGCCCCAGACCGGGAAAATATTGTAATAATATCCCAGTATCCATTGGGCGAAAATAATTACCACCAGATAACTTATGCTCATCATCGAGATTGAGAGCAGCAGCAGAATCCGGTCGATCCAGGTGTCGCGGAACGCCGTGGCCGCCAGCGCCAGCATAACGCCGATTACCAGTTCTCCGAGGAATATCGGCATCATCAGGCAGAGCGACGGAACCACGCCGCGCCGCAGAATCCGGCCGATTGGTTCGCGGGTGACCAGCGTGCGGCCGAAATCGAGCAGATGCACATATGGTTTTTCTCCGTTGAGCGTGATGATTTCGCCGAGCGCCCGCACAAACTGCGAGTTGAGAACCGAACTGTTCGGGCGATAAAAATCAACGTTGGTCAGCCGTCCGGTCGAAGCAACGCGGATGGTGACTTCGTCGGTTTCCGGCGCGATTTTTCCATCGTCGTCGGTTCCGGCAATTTCAATCCGTCCGCCGCCGTCGGCTTCCCATACCATTTCAACTTCTTCGTCCGGCGTCTGGAAGTTGCGGTGAAAAACAAATTCCTGTTCCCATTCGTCGTCCGGGGAATTTTTCCGCACCTCCACACTGCCGACGGTTTTTCCGGCGGCGGCGTCATAGCCGTTGAACGCCTCGGTTCGGCGGCGCGAACCGAAACACAGCGGCAGATCGCTGCCGAGTTCGCGGCGCAGTTCTTCCACCTCCTGAGCGGTCGGATTTTTACCCAGCACCGCCGCGGCCGGGTCTCCGGCCGCCACATTGAACAGCAGAAAGGTCAGCAGCACTACGC
>JAEWSS010000120.1 GCA_023459755.1 Verrucomicrobiota bacterium
ACCTGCAACGGCGTGCTCCGTGTGCTGGCCGACGGCCGCCGTGTCAAGATGGCACTGGACACCGGAGCCGGACTTGAAGGCATGCAGTTCGCCTTTCAAGGCAAACTGCACGAAGTGGATTCGGTGACCGACGGCAAATTCAATGTTCACGTGGTCCGCCAAAGCGAGCCGATTGTGATTTCACTGGCCGAAATGAGTTCAGGCGACCGCAATCGACTGATCGAGGCGATCGGCGAACGCATCGGTGTGGCCGAACCGCTCTACGGCTTTTTGTTCTACAATCTGCGGTTTCAGGATCTTGCCGGCATGAGTTCAAGCAATCTGACCGGTCAACAGCAGCTGGAATTTGAACGCATGTACTTCCGCTGTCGATTGAAGGTCGGCGGCGCTCAGGAAGAACTGGGACTGCGCAATTTCTACGGCGGAAATTATTCTCCACTGTCATGGGCGATAAGAAATCCACTGCCATGAGAATACTGCATTTTTCCGACCCGCACACCGGCGGCGGAGCCGGAGACTGGCGCGCGTATTTCGACAAGCGCATAGTCGGCGTATTCAATTACCGTTTCCGCCGCCGCTTTAAAATGGATTTGACGCGGCTGGCGCGAATGGTTGACTACGTTGTCGCAAACCCGGTGGACGCGATCGTCTGCACCGGCGATCTGACCAGCACCGGACAGCCCGGCGAGTTCGCCGCCATAAAAGAATATCTGCGTCCACTGCGCGATTCGGGAACCCCGGTTTTGTATACTCCCGGCAATCATGACTGCTATGTGAAGCGCCCCGACTGCGTGCGCGCGATGGAGGATATGGTTGACTGGCTGTCCAGAGGAAGTTATTCCTTCTCCGACATGCCGCTGCTGAAGACGGTCGGCGACTGCGATTTTATTCTGCTTAATTCAAGTTTCCCCAGCAATCTGCTTTGTTCGTGGGGAAGAGTGCGGCCGAAAGATGTCAAAATGGTGGAAAAATGGTGCGCGGAGAAAAAAACGAGGCCGCGGATACTGGTTGGCCATTTCCCGCTGCTGGAGGAGCACCCGGTGCTGCGGTTCCGGCATCGACTTTACGGACAGCAGAAACTCGTTGCCATGCTGAAGTCCGGCGTGATCGACCTTTCGCTGTGCGGCCACGTTCACCGGCCGACCGATAAACTCGACGAGCGGGGCAGGGGCGAAAGCATCGCCGGAAGCATCTGCGCCAACGGCGTTGCTTCAATAATTACCTACGAGCCGGAAAAAGATGCTTTCAGCCTTGAAAGACTGGATCTCAGGGGATAACCGTCATGATTATTGCCAGTCTCAATATGATGGTCCGGATGATCTGGATGCTTACGCCGTTTTTTGTTCTGGCCATGTTTTTAAATATGACCGAGGGCATGACCGCCAATGCAAAACTTCGAGTGGCAGTGAAATGCACCGTGGCGGTTTTTGCGATTTCGCTGATATTTTATTTTCTCGGGCGTCCGCTGTTCGATCTGCTCGGAATTACGCTCGACGGCTTTCGAATCGGCGCCGGTGTAACGCTGTTCATCACCGCGCTGGGGTGCATTTCCGGTTCGCCGTTTACCAAGCAGGTAAAAAAGCGCGATAATGACGAGGGCGACTTCAGTATTGTGCCGCTGGCGATACCGTTCGCGGTCGGCCCGGGAATGATCGGTATGATAATGATTAACGCGATTGAAGACCCGTCGCTTCGCGGCAGTATTATTTTTATGACGGCAATAACCCTGCTGACTGTTTTTTTTGGCGCCATGTTGATTTTTGCCAGCTTTCTGCGCCGGGCGCTCGGCGACGACACCATTCATATACTCAGCCGCATCACCGGACTTTTTCTGGCCGCTCTGGCCGGTCAGATGGTTGTGGTGGGCGTGCGCAACATCTGGATCGCCGGATAGGGGGACGACATGCGCGACGTAAATCTAATCAAACGCGGACAATTGATCTTCATCGGTTCGTTTTTGCTTTTGATCGCGTTCGGAACGCTGCTTTTGAAATCGCCGCTGGTAACCCATTCCGGACAGCCGCTGGCGTGGGTTGACGCGTTGTTCACCGCCACCAGCGCCTCGTGTGTGACCGGACTGACCACGGTGACAATCGGCGGTTTCAACGGGGTGGGGCAGGCGGTTATATTGCTTTTGATTCAGGTCGGCGGGTTGGGGTTTATGTCGTTGAGCGCGTTTATCGTGCTGTTGCTCGGGCATAAGTTCAGTTATTCAAATTCACTGATGTTTTCCAATCTGAATGACAATTTTTCGCTGCGCAGCATGGAGGAGCTTATATTGATGATTACCAGTTATACCCTGCTGATCGAGTTTATCGGCTGGCTGCTGCTGTTTCCCGGATTTTACTGGATCGGCGGCTACGGGTTCTGGGAGTCGTTTTACTACAGCTTTTTTCATGCGATAAGCGCGTTCTGCAACGCCGGACTCAGCCCGATAGATGACAGTCTTATCGGACAGCCGGCCTATTTGAAACTGGTGGTGGCGGCGTTGATTATACTCGGAGGTCTTGGCATTTACGTTATTTACGACTTCATCCATTATCGCCGTCACCATCGATTGGCGGTGCATACAAAACTGGTTTTGGTGGCAACGGCGGTGCTGATCGCGGCCGGCGCGGTGGCGATAAAATTCTGTCAGGACGGGGCGGAGACAATACGCTGGATCGACTCGCTGTTCATGTCGGTATCGGCTCGCACCGCCGGATTCAATTCAGTGCCAATGGACATATTAAGCCCGAGTTCGGTGTCGATTCTGGTGGTGCTGATGCTGATTGGCGCGGCGCCGGGGTCGACCGGCGGCGGCATAAAAGTAACTGCGGTGGCGCTGGCGTTCATGGCGGTGTACAACACGATAAAGGGCAATACGGTGCTGGTGCTGTTTCACCGCGAAATACCGGTTGGCAATATTCTCAAGGGATTCACCATGATAATCATATATGTGGTGTTGACGGTGCTGGGGACGATTTCGCTGTCGGCCATATCCGGAGTACAGTCGGAAGACGCGGCGTTTGAGACCGCCTCGGCGTTGGGAACGGTGGGGTTGTCGCTGGGATTTTCGATGGAGTCGGACACGCTGTCGCGGCTGCTGCTGGTGGCATACATGTTCATCGGCCGGGTCGGACCGTTCACAATATTCCTGTTCCTGCTCGGACGGGAAAAACAGACGCAGTTAAAATACCCCGAAGAGCGGATTGTCATCGGTTGATGACGGCACGGATGAAAAGGAGAACACAAAAATGAAATCAAGTTATGCGGTTTTCGGCCTTGGCGGATTCGGCAGCCGATTGGCGGAGGAACTCGCCAACAACGGCAACAACGTGGTCGCGGTGGATATCGACAGCGAACTGGCGCTGGCAATCAAGGACAACGTGACCGAGGCATTGACCGCCGACGTCACCAACCCCGATGTCATCAAGGAGTTGGACGTCAAGAAATTCGACGCGGTTATCC
>JAEWSS010000121.1 GCA_023459755.1 Verrucomicrobiota bacterium
AAGCAGTCCGTTGCGTATAATAAAAAGGAAAACCAACAAAAGAGGCAATCACTATGAGTATGAAAAAATTATCCGTTATCGCCGGCACCATGGCCGCGGTCGGCTTTGCCGCCGCGCAGGAACCCGCTCCGGCCGCCGCCCCGCAGCCGTCGCAGGATCAGAACGCCCAGCAGACCCAGCAGATCACCCAGGCGCAGCTGATGGAAATGCTCAACAACATGCCGAAGCCGGACTTTGAAAAAATTGCCGCGATGCTGCCGGAAACCATCGGAACCGTGATGGGCGAGGCGGTCACCCGCGACCAGTTTATCGAAATGCTGAAGGCCGACCGTCAGCTGGCAATGTACCTTCCGCAAATCCCGGACGATCAGCTGCCGCAGGTTCTCAAGCAGGTCGCCGGCGAACTCATGCGTCAGAAGATGCTGGCAAAACTCGCGCCCGCGGTGGACGAGGCCCAGGCGAAAGCCTTCCTGCTCGAACAGTTCAACGCCATGCCGGAAGATCAGCGCACCGAAATTACCGCGTCGCTCAAGGAACGCGGCAAGAGCGTGGACGACTACTGCGCCGAACTTTCCGCCAACCCCAAGGCTCGTGAAGGCATCGCCATCGCCAGCTTCTTTGAAAAGCTCTACAAGGAGAACAACGTCGGGACTCCCGAGGCGGCAAAAGCCTATTACGAGGCGAATATGAAGGACACCACGCTCGCCGCGTCGCACATTCTTTTCGCCGTGGACAACAACGCCACGCCGGAACAGGAAAAAGAGGCCATGGACAAGGCCGCGGCGGCAATCGAAAAAATTAAGGCCGGCGCCGATTTTGCCGAAATCGCCAAGAACGAGAGCGCCTGCCCGAGCAAGGCCAACGGCGGCGACCTCGGAGTATTTGAAGCCGGCAATATGGTTCCGGCCTTCTCCGAGGCGGTCATTCTGGCTCAACCCGGCGATGTGGTTGACCACCCGGTCAAAACCCAGTTCGGCTATCACGTGATCCGCCGCAACCAGGTTTCGTTCGACGCGGTTGCGCCCGAAATCGAAATGAAGCTGAAAGAGGAATTTGCCGTCAATTATCTCGATAAGATGGCCAAGGAAAACATCGTCAACAACATTCAGGTTCCGGAACCGGCTCCCGAACCCGAAGCCGGAGTGCCTGCCGAGACCGCGGCTCCGGCGGTGGAAGCGGCTAAATAGTCCGTCTTTACACGCTTTTTACACCGTGCGGAAAAAAATCCGCACGGTGTTTTGTTTTTTTGAACAAAACGACTTGCTAAATTGTCAAAGAAAGAGTAAATTATGAGATAATGTCATAAATTTACAAAAAAAGGATGGATTATGTCTGGTCACAGCAAATGGGCTAATATCAAACACAAAAAAGCGGCAACCGACGCCAAAAAAGGACGCATTTTCTCGCGTCTGGCCAAGGAAATCATGGTGGCGGCAAAAATGGGCGGCGGAGACGCCGACGCCAATCCGCGTTTGCGTGCCGCGCTGCTGGCCGCCCGCGCGGTCAATATGCCGAACGCAAACTTGGAACGCGCAGTCAAAAAAGGCATCGGCGAACTCGGCGACGTCACCTTTGAAGAAATCGTTTACGAAGGCTACGCCGCCGGCGGCGTGGCGCTGATCATCGAATGCCTGACCGACAACCGCAACCGCTCAATCAGCGACGTGCGCTCCACACTTGACCGCAACTGCGGCAACCTCGGCGCCTCCGGCGCGGTGGCCTGGATGTTCAAAAGAATGAGCCACTTCATCGTCACCGGCGACAACGCGGACGAGGAGAAACTTATGGAACTGACACTCGACGCCGGCGTGGAGGACATCTCCGTCGAAGACGGCGAAGCCGAACTTTGGGGTCCGCCGGATAAGTTCCTTGAAATCATGAAGGTGTTGAACGACGCCGGCATCCAGCCGGAAACCGCCGAGATAACCCGCAAGGCGGACACCACGGTTGAAATCACCGATCCCAAAATTGCCGAGCAGGTTCTGCGCCTGATCGACCGGCTTGAGGATCTTGACGACGTCCAGTCGGTCTCCGGCAACTACGAGATCTCCGACGAAATCGCCGACCAGATCGCCGAAGAGGAATAACCCTCCCGTGCTGGTACTTGGAATAGACCCCGCCATACGCAACACCGGATACGGTGTGATCGAAGCCGACGGGGTCTCTTCTTTCCGGATACTTGATTGCGGTGTGATCAGGAACACCGCCCGCATGTCGCACAGCGAATGTCTGCGTCGGCTGGCCGGCGGCATCCGGGAACTGGCCGACACATTTTCACCGGACGTGGCCAGCATCGAAGACCCGTTTGTCGGCCGCAACGCCGCAACCGCGATCATTCTGGGAATGGCGCGCGGCGCGATCATATCGGTTCTGGCCGGACGCGAGATTCCGGTGTATTCATATTCGCCGCGCCATGCCAAAAAAGTTGCGGTGGGCAGCGGCAGCGGCAGCAAGGAACAGGTGGCGGCAATGATGGCGGCAGAACTGAAAATCGACGTCACCGGGATTCCGCTGGACGCAACCGACGCACTGGCGCTGGCGGTATGCC
>JAEWSS010000122.1 GCA_023459755.1 Verrucomicrobiota bacterium
CTGACCGCCGGTCAAATGATTTTATGGGTCACAAATGTTTCTGGCTCGGCATCGGCGGGGCTCCGCTTTCGTCGCGCGACACTTTCGAGTCGTCAATCTGCGTCACATTCAAGGTGGCCAAGAGCCTGAAATTTGCCAAAGAATCAAAATCTTCGCAGCCGCAGGAGCCGCCGGAGGAGGATGACGCGGCAATGGCGGCATTGTCCGCCCCGACGCTGCCGATGCTGCCGATACCGCGGAGCATAAACTTCAGCGAAGGAACGCTGGCTCCGGCGCCCACCAGTCTGACCATCGACCCGAAACTGCGCGACGGCGAAAACGACGACCGGCTTGAACGCGCCGCCGCCCGTCTGCTGCCGGACGGCGACGCCGGAAAGATCACCATGACCGCCACCGCCGCGTTTCAACCGCAGTCCTATGCGCTGCTGGTTGACGCTTCCGGAGTGAACATCTCGGCCGGCGACGGCGCCGGGGCGTTCTATGCGCTTCAAATGCTGAAACAGCTCAGGACGCCGCAGGGAATACCGTTCGTGCATGTCATGGATGAACCGGATTTGCGTTTCCGCGGCGTCCATCTCTGCCTTGATTCGACCGACGACACCTATTTTCATCTGGTTGAAAAAGTGCTTTCGCCGATGCGGATCAACGCGGTGGTCGGCGAAGTCGAATATGTAAAATGGGATGCCACGGCGCCGATGGGCATCCATCAGCCGGCTGGCATGAGCAAAGCCAAACTCAAGGCGTTTGTCGAACTGTGCCGCGACAATTATATTGAATTCATTCCGCTGTTCCAGACGCTGGGACACTCCGAGTGGCTGTTCAAAAACGGCAAAAATCTCGACATGGCCGAAGATCCGGAACATCCGTACGCCTACAACGTCTCGAATCCCGCCGTTTATCCGCTGATGACCGCGCTGCTGGACGAGATATTCAGCGTCTGCAATCCTGAATATCTGCATATCGGGCATGACGAAGTCACCATGCTGGGGCGGTTCCCGCACCGGCCGGAGAACGTGGCAAAGGGAATGCGCCGAATAGTTTATGACGATGTGATGTTCTATCACAAGTATGCGACAGACCACGGCGCCAGACTGATGATGTGGCACGATATGTTTATGACCAAAGACGAATCGCGCACCGCATTCGGCGGTCCGCCGGACAATCTGGCCGAATTGCGCCGCCAGTTCCCGCGGGACATTGTTTTCTGCGTCTGGCGCTACGACAATTCAACGCCGACGCATCCCGAGGTGGCAACGCTTATGAATGAGGGGTTCGACGTGATCGGCTGTCCGTGGTATGAGCGTGAAAATCCGGAAAACTGGGCGCGCGCCGCGGTCGGCAACGGCGCCATGGGAACTTTGGCCACCACCTGGGCCGGATATTTCGGCAGTAAAACGCTGTTGACGCGAAATTTTCATCAGGTTGTCCCTTATCTGATCGGCGGCGCCTGGGGCTGGCGGTGCGACGATGCCAACTACGATTACGACTTTGCCCGCCTGCTTTCCGCGATGATCTCTTCCCCCGTTCAGCCGCAGCCGGCGAAACGCGGCGCGTTGATCGACATCACGCCGGCCGCCAATCTGACGCTGGACGCAAAAAACAATCCGTTTCTGCGTTATCCGAATCTTGACTTTGATCAATTTCCGCAGAAAAATTATTACGGCGCGGTGAAATTCAAACTGCCGAAAATCGACGGAAAAATTGCGGCAATCGCTTCGCGATCACGCTTGAACCCGTTTTTTCCGGATGAAATTCATACGATACCGGTCAACCGCAGGGCGGCAAGGCTGCACCTGTTGAATACCGTAATCGGCAACGCGCCACCGAAAATGACGGTGATGGGAACGGTAACGCTCAACTATAATGACGGTTCGCAGTTTAAATACGACATTCGGTATGGTCTGGATGTCGGCAACACCGGTGAGGAGTTCGGTTACGGTTTGGCGGTTCCGAATGCGGCGATCTGGATATACGCCAAACGCGAGCAGCGTATCTGGTTTGCCACAATTGAAAATCCGTATAAGGATAAAGAAATTTCCAGTGTCGCCATAGCCGGAAGTCCGGAGTTGTTCCCCTATTATGTGCTGGGGATGACGGTTACCGATTAAGGTGTTGGGTCAGGAAAAGTCGAGATAAGCGGCCGCCTTTGCCGCGTTGACGCCGGACAAACCGACGTCGCGCGGCGAACGCAGTTTTGCCGTGCGGCGCAGCTTTATGATGCGGTCGGCATAGGTGGGACCAACCGCCGGAACGCGCAGCAACGCCTCGAGCGGAGCAAAATTGACTTTCACCGGAAAAAACTCCGGATGATTTTGCGCCCAGCGCATTTTGGGATCGACCGTCAAGGCAAGTTTTCCATCCGGTTCAAACACCAGCTCCGAGGCGTCGAACCGGTATTTCCGCAAAAGGAAATCGACCTGATACAGCCGATGTTCGCGGGTAAGCCGGTCCCGGCCGCCCTGAAGCGAAAACGGCTGACGCTCACCCGGAATCGACGGGTCGCCCAATCCCTGCTGGTAGGCGGAAAAATAGATCCGGTTAAAATTCAGCCGGTGATAAATTCCGTCCATATAGCGTACGATCTCGGCATCGGTTTCGTCGGATGCTCCGACTACAAACTGCGTGGTGCTTTTTACCCGCTGATATTTCATTCCTCTGGCGGTCTGTTCGGAGATGAACTTCAGTTGGTGGATGATGTCGGCGTCAAAATTTTTTGCCGCGCTGAGTTTGCGGAAGTGCCCGGCGCCGGGAACTTCAATATTCAGCGACACCGTGGACGCGTAATGCAGTGCCGACAGAATCGCGGAGTCGCTCGCGCCGGGAATAATCTTTAAATGCACAACGCCGCGATAATGCTCTTTTTTACGCAGAATTTCCGCGGCGGCGATCAACCGATCCATCGCTCGATCCGGGGTGTCCGGCACCCCTGAGGACAGAAAAATTCCATAAAGTCCGCGACGGCGGTGATAGTCCATAAAGGCGGCGGCAATCTCTTCCGGCGAAATCGCACACCGCCGCGCGTTGGTTCCGCCGCGCAATGGACAGTAACGGCAGTCGTTTGAGCATGCGTTGGTCATCAAGGTTTTCAGCATGACGCCATACCCGCCGGAACTCAACGGAACCGGATAAAGCCAGCCCGCTCCGTCCGCGGTGCGCCGTCGGCGATCGCCGGCTCCACTTCCGCAGGCGCAGGCCAGATCATACTGCGAATCGGCGGAAAGAATATCGAGTTTTTCATGGGCATTCATAACAAACGGTCTTTTTCTCCATTGTTTTCTCTCAACAAAAATTTATCATCGCCGCGTTTGTTTTTCAACCGCAATTCAATAAAAAACGCCGGAGTAAAAACTCCGGCGCCGGTACCCATAAAAGATTACGGGCAGTCGCTCTGTTTAATATTCGCGATGAAGAGCGATGACTTTGCCTTGAAGCTGAACATCGACGGCGGAATACAACTGCGTGGCATAATCCGGATTGGCAGGCCGCAGTTCCACCCTGCCCTGCGTCAGCGGGAAAAAGCTTTTCACCGTTGTTTCATTGTTGACCAGGGCAACCACAATGTCGCCGGAATGAACATTCACCGTTTGGCGAACCACCACGATGTCGCCGTCCAGCACGCCAAGATCGCGCATGCTTTCGCCGTTGACCCGGAGTGCGAAGAATTTGTCGCCCGGATATTTTGCCAGAAGCGACGGTTCAACATAAATATCGCGCTCCTTCAGCTCCGGTGAGTCGGCTGGCATGCCGGCATTGATCCGGCCCAGCAGCGGGATCGGCACCAGAAAGGACATGTGCGACACCCCGCCGCGACCGTTCCGCAGTGAAATACTGCGGGCTTTTGAGCTTCTGGTAAGCTGGTTTTTGCGCTGCAGCGCCTTCAGGTGGGCAAAGACGGTTGAAGTCTTTATGCCGAACTTTTCACCGATTTCGTAAACGGTTGGCGCCATGCCTTCGCGTGCGGAAAATTCCTCGATAAAATCAAGTATTTTCCTTTGTTTTTCTGTCAATTCTCTCATTTTTCCATCTCCTCAGTATAGTTTTTCCTCTAAAACAAGCACACCCACAATGTGTTGTTTCTGTTTTTAGTTCAAGCGAGCGGTGCAAACATCAACACAACCAGTTTGCCGTTTATATTGCCGATCAATATGCCGAATAAAGTCTCAAACTTGACTTTTACTGTATTTCCGGTTGAATCCTTTGCGTCTTTTGCAAATTCAATTTTATATATAAGTTTAACAAACGGCGGCTGTTCCAATGCAACCAGAAAATCGCATTTAACCAATTCGCCGGCCTCTGCGAAGCGTTTGCAAAAATCGGCAAACTGTTTTTCCGATGCGGCTCCGTCGGCCATCAGCGGTTTCGCCGCGGCAAAATCTCCGGAACGCACTGCGGCAATCAACGCCACGCCTAAATTTTTTTGCGCTTCAAGCTCGCTTGATTTGACGGCTTCTATGCGATAGTTCGTCTCTTCCACTGTCCGGCAACCGCAGAACAGCAGCGCAACGAGAATCATAAAAGCCGAATTAAAGATTCTCAACATCACCTCCGCTTTTTATAATGGTTTAAGTATAAGCAATTGACTGTCCGAAAATTCAGGCAGTTCAACCGCGCCGGAATCAACCTTGACGCTCCATGAATTAACCCGCACCGCAAACGGTTTTCCAGATGTCAGCTTTATTTTGTGTCCGGAGACGGTGGGAACCGTACCGCCGAACATCCCGGTTCGATTTATCAGGACAACCACCAATTCGCCGCGGTCATTGTGTTTTATTGCGACCTCGACCCCGGGCGGCAGATTTTCAAGCGTCACCGGTGCCGGCGCATATTTTGTCGCAAGATTGGCAATAAAGCGGTCAAGTCCGGGATAGAACCCGTATCCCTGACTTGAAAAACCTCCGGCGGGCAGTGCAAAGCTGTAACAAACTCCGCTTCCAACGTGATTTTCCGTCAGCGCCACACCAAAAGTGTCCCAAAGATAACGCTTTGCCGATGCCTGCGCGCTCAGCTTCAGCATCGGTATATTGCGGTCGGCGGAAACCGTGCCGAACGGCGTTTCACAACTGCCGCTGCCGCTGAATCCCATGCCGGAAAACTTTGTTCCAAGAAGGCTGGCCAAGGCGCCGCCGCGAACCGGAACACCCCATTGATTGAAAGTTGCAATTTCCCCGAAAGTCACCAGCACGCCGCCGTCGGTCACGAACTTTTTCAGCATTGCGCAATCTTCATCGCTCATGATTTCCAGATTTGCGACCAGGATAACTTTATAATCCGCCAGTTTTTCCGGAGTAAGGCATTCGATAAACTCAACTGCGCACGGGACGTTTCCGGCTACCGACGCCGAATACAAACCGACCTGCCGGTCATAATATTCGCGCGGATTGTCCGCCATGATCGCCTGACGTTCCGAAAAAAGCAGCGCAAGTCCGGACTTCGGCCTCGCATCGGTCAAACTGTCTCCGGCATCAATGGCGGTGCGATAATATTTTTCCAGTGTACTCCACAAGTCGGGCGACCAATTTTGAAACATCAGGCGGTTCCGGTCATCCAAATTGACCGCTTCAGCGCCGTATTTCCAGAATATATTGGGATCACGATATTTGCCGCAATACTCGTACGTCCAGACATGCAGCCCGTCGCCATAGGCCAGCCCCACTGCCAGCGACCGGGCGAACGCCGCCGCGCTTTTACAGCTGTACCCGGCTCCCGGCCACATAATTGCGCGATTCATTGCCGCCGAACGCAAAAGCTGCATTGAGAAACTTTCGCTGATGCTGCCGTCGTTATAAAGATCGGTGCCGACATACGGCAGCTGCGAAGCGGAGGAAACAAAACTTGTGGCCTGCGGCGTCGATGCGTTCCAGTCAATCAGAACAGTGCTGACCAGTTTGCCGTCGGCCGTAAGCGCCTTGTATGCTTCGCCCAGATGCCGTCCCATATATTCCTTTTTAAAGAACTGCCAAGCCCAGTAAGGTATCCGGTTTGCGCCCTCCAGTTCAAGCTCCGGACGGCGCGGCGAGACCTCGCCGTTTTTTATTTTCTCCCGTGCCAGCGCGGCGTTGAGCGCTTGAGCGTATGAACTCCATTCATTCATTACCGCCCGGTTGCGATAAAAAACTCCGTATGAACTGTTGTCAAGGGCGACCGGTTCATCAAGCTGAAGTCCGGCAACGCGATCGAACTGTGAAAATTCCGCCAGACACCTGCCGGCGTCGGCCTCCAGCGTCGAAATATTGCCGAAGTAGCTGTAGCTGTTGGAGTCGCCGCCGTCGAAAACCGGATCGGTGCTCCACGGCAGAATCGGACAGGTCAGCACCGAATTGAATCTGCCGACAAAATCGCGCCAGTTGTGATCGCGGATTACTTCGAGCGACACCAGGTTTATTCCGGCCCGGTTAAACGCCAGAGCGATATACTCCGGATCGTATTCATTGCCCGGATGTTTCAGCCGATTGGCACCGTAAAATTTATAACCTATATCAATTCCGCGTATGAAGCGCGTAAAAAGATAGTCCGGTTGAACGCTGAATGGTTTCGCCGCAGGCGCCGGCTCTCCGGTCTTTGCCGCGGCGGACAATTCACCGCAGGCATTGCGGAATGCGGAAAACTCCAACGCCCAGATTGCCTTCCGCTGTGCGAACACTTCGGAGTTCATCAGTGAATTTGACTTCACCAGATTTTCAAGTTGTTCGGACAATTTCAGATAACGCGCACGAAGTTCGTCACTTTTCCGCCATGACTCTTTGCTGATTTCCGCAGCGGCGCTGCCGCCGGATAGTTCACCGCGCATTGCGGCGGTGTCGAGTTTCATGCCGGTCGCCGCGTAAATGCGGTCAAGCTCATAGCCGCGGTCGGCATAAAAATCCATTATTTCGCGCTGTTTGGCCGGATTGGGCTGAATGCGCCCGGAAACTGGAACAACGGTAACCGGAACATCGGTCATGGTCACGTCGTCAAAGATGATCCTGCTGTGCGGAGTGCCGCGAAAAATCAGCTTCAGCCGAATATAGGCCGCCCCTACTCCGCAGCTGCTCGTACCGGCGATCTGTCGAAAATCGTCGGCCGCCAATTTTGCATTTGAAACCGCCGGCGCCAGCGGCGTCAACCGATGAAGCCGCACCGGTCCGGCCGAATACGCCGCCGTCACCGGAGCGGTAAGTTTTACCTCCATCGCGTATCCGGTGTCGCGCACCGCGGCGATTCCCGGCGCCGCGCAATTTGTATTCGGCAGATCGCGGCCGTCCTCCGGCGCGCTGAAAGTCACCACCGCATCCGGCGACGGCGTCCAGCGGGCCGAACGATCAACGCTGATCACCCGGTCTCCGGGATTCACTGCTTTTATAAGTTTTGTTGCACTGCCCGGAATCGGCATGGCGTTGGTCGGTTCAAAGCCGTGACCGTAGCGATCCATAAGCTGAAATTCAACCGACACTTCGGCGTTGCCGCCGTCGGTGGTGAAAAAACCGGAAAACGAAAGTGAATCGACGCTTTCTCCGACGGCAATCGGGGTGGACAGCAGTACGGCTTCGCCTGAGTCCGGCAGCTGGAGCGAATACGCATATTTGCCGGCGAACACCCGGTCGGCCTCATAGGAGGCGTTGCCGCCGAATCCCGGTCCGCCGCCTTCGGCGTTGAATAC
>JAEWSS010000123.1 GCA_023459755.1 Verrucomicrobiota bacterium
GTTCGTCGTCGGCGCTGTTCAGGCTGTTTTTCGTGATCGACCGCAAGCACCGCAACCGCACGATCCAGCACCTGATGCACGCCAAAGTCGCACCGGACCGCAAAAGCGCCGTGACCATGGCAAAGGAATGTTTCAGACAGTTCAGCATGCTGCTGGTCGAAATATTCAAAGGCGACCAGTTGATGCGTCCGGACTCGGTGCGGATCGTCGGCAACCGCGAGCTGGCCGCAAAATGCGGCGCCTACGGCGAAGATAAAAGAATTTACAAAAATATCATCATCGTTACCGCCCATTACGGGAACTGGGAGATCGCCGGCGGCTTCTGGGCCGGATTTTCCCATACGCCGATGCTGTCGGTGATGCGCAGTTTCACCAATCCGTATGTCGGGGAGCTGATTCTGCGCAACCGGCGTGCTCCGGGACACGAGCTGGTGGACAAGGCCGGAGGTTTTCGCGCGGCGTACAAGGCGCTGCGGCAGGGTAAAAGTCTGGCGCTGCTGGTGGACCAGCACGCCAATCATACCGAGGGAGTGGATACCGTATTCTTCGGCCAGCCGTGCCGGACTCACGCTTCGGCGGCGCTGCTCCATCTGAAGACCGGCGTGCCGCTGATTCCCGAAGTGACCCGGCGGCGCGACAACAATTTCAATTTTGAGTTCGTGGTCGGCGACCCGATCGAATACCAACCCACCGGCGATCAGGAGAAGGACGTGAAGGCCGTTACTCAACTGATCACTTCAAGATTGGAGAAATTGATCGCCGAAGCGCCGGAGCAGTGGTTGTGGGCGCACCGTCGATGGCTGAATATCAATCGCAAATCGCGTTGAGGGGTTTGCTTTTTTTCAAATCGGGTGCTATTGTAAAGAGATTTGCGAATTATAACGGATGGATTTGGGATATGTCATTTTTCAATACCGGAAAATATGCGACAATGCGGCTCAATCAGGAACCGCACAGCCGCCACATGGAAGTTCCCGCCGGCGCCTGGATCAAGTGCAAGGCGTGCGGACGCACCCTTTATGTGGATCAGCTGGAACAGAATCTCAATGTCTGTCCTTATTGCGGCTGCCATCTGCCGATGACCGCCGCACACCGGATCGCCAGTTTGTGCGATGCGGAGAGTTTTGTTGAACTTGACGGTGCGCTGCGCTCCACCGATCCGCTCAAATTTTTCGATTCGAAGTCCTATCAGGCCAGACTGGCGGACAGCGAGGAAAAGACCGGGTTGACCGAGGCCGTGGTCTGCGGTACCGCCACCTTGGATAAGCGGCCGTTTGCGCTGGGAGTGATGGACTTCCGGTTCATGGGCGCGAGCATGGGGTCGGTGGTCGGCGAAAAGATCACCCGGATGGTGGAATGCGCCGTTGAACGCAAGATTCCGGCGGTGCTGGTGTCCGCCTCCGGCGGCGCCCGCATGCAGGAAGGCATACTTTCTTTGATGCAGATGGCCAAAACCTGCGGCGCGGTGGAGAAACTGCACGCGGCGCGGCTGGCGTTCATCGTGATAATGACCAACCCGACCTACGGCGGCGTTACCGCGTCGTTCGCTTCAATCGGCGACGTGATTCTGGCCGAACCGAAGGCGATGATCGGCTTTGCCGGTCCGCGGGTGATTCAGGAGACCACCAACAGCAAACTGCCGGAGGGATTCCAGACCGCCGAGTTTCTGCTGGACAAGGGGTTGATCGACCGTGTGGTCGAACGCAAAAATCTGCGGCGCGAGTTAAGCTTGTGCCTTGAATATCTGTCGTAAAAATTTTTAGCCGTCCGGACCGGACCCCGGCGCTGACGAACTGTGAATCGAGTCAGGTGGGGAACCAAGCAGCTCTAAGCAGCGGGTCAGGCGTCGGGTAATCCGGTTCGGGCGGCTTTTTCAGTCCACAGCGGCAACAGCAGCAAGGAGAGTGCGCAATATGGGGTGCAGAATTGACGGACGCGAATGTGACGAGCTTCGCAGGGTCGAAATAATCACCGGCGTTCTGGCTCATCCCCTGTCCAGCGTGCAAATCTCCTTCGGCGGAACACGGCTTATCTGCGCGGTTTCGCTGGACAAAAATGTTCCGGCCTGGATGCGGGCGCAGAAGGTTCCCGGCGGCTGGCTTACCTGTGAATACGGCATGCTGCCGGCCGCCACCACCGAACGGAACAAGCGTGAAAGTTCCAGCGGACGGCCGAACGGCCGAAGTATGGAAATCCAAAGATTGATCGGGCGTTCACTGCGCTCGGTGGTTGACCTTGAAGGCTTCGGCACCAACACCATTTATATCGACTGCGATGTGATCGACGCCGACGGCGGCACCCGCTGCGCCGGCATCTGCGGAGCGGCGACGGCGCTTCAGCTGGCGAGACGAACCGGATTCGGACGGGAAAATTTCAGTCCGGCGATGATGCGGGAGAATGTTGCGGCGGTGTCGGTGGGGATCGTCGGCGGCCGGCCGATGCTCGACCTCTGTTATGAGGAGGACTCCAATGCGGAAGTCGATATGAACGTGGTGATGACCGAGTCGGGCAAGATCGTTGAAATTCAGGGAACCGCCGAACGCGCGCCGTTCAGTCGGGCGCAGGCCAACGAGCTGCTTGATCTGGCCGAACACGGACTCCGTCAAATTTTTGAGCTTCAGAAACGCGCGGTGGAAAATTCCGCACCGACGTTGGCGACGGGGCGGAACGATGAGTGAATATCAGGTCATTGCCCGTAAGTGGCGTCCGAAAACTTTTGGCGACGTGGTCGGGCAGGAGCATGTGCTCCGGACGCTGAAAAACGCGATCAAGGCAAACCGCACCGCCCACGCCTACCTGTTTGTGGGGCCGCGCGGAGTGGGGAAGACAACCACCGCGAGAATTTTTGCCAAAGCCATGAACTGTACCAATTTGCAGGATGGGGAACCGTGCGGTGAATGTCCGTCGTGTGTGGCGATCAATAATGATTCGTCGCTGGACGTGATCGAAATCGACGCCGCCAGCCACAATTCCGCCGACTACATGCGCGAACTTTCCGAAGAGGTCATGCATCTGCCGATCGCCGGGAAATATAAAATATATATTATTGACGAAGTACATATGCTGAGCAAGGCGGCGTGGAACGCACTGCTGAAAACGGTGGAGGAGCCGCCGGCGCACGTCAAATTCATTTTCGCCACCACCGAGGCGCACGCGGTACTGCCGACAATTGTGTCGCGTTGTCAGCGGTTCGATCTTCAGCCGATACCGAGCAATCTGATTCACGACCGGCTGGCAAAGATCGCCGCGGCGGAAAAAATTTCTATTTCGGACGGCGCACTGCAGGCGATTTCCCGGGCGGCGGCCGGCGGTATGCGCGACGCGCAGTCGCTGCTGGATCAGATTATCGCGTTTTTCGGCGGCACCGACGGTGCGGAGATCGACGAGGAAACCGTGCTTTCCATGTTCGCGTTGACCGCTGGAAATGAGTTGGAGTCGCTGGTTTCGGCGTTGCTGGCCAACGACCCGGCCAGTCTGGTGCGCGGGGTCGCGGAACTGGCGCGGCGCGGCCGCAATCTGGAAACTTTATTCGAGGATGTTTTATCTACACTGCGCGGCATCGAGTTGGTGATCCTGCTCAAGGATCAGGCGGCGGAGGTGCTGGACGAGGACCCGGAGGCGATTAAACGCTTTGTCCGGATGGCCGGCATGACCGATCCGACCACGGTGCGGCTGCTGCTGGAGAACCTTTCCGCCGTCGGCCGTATATTGCGCGACGCGGTCAATAAGCAGATATTTCTGGAAACCATCATGCTCAAGGCGATGCGTCAGGCGCACGCGGTGCGGCTGGATGACGTGCTGACCAAACTGAACAACCTGCGTTCGGCCGGTGAATTGGAATATTTGGACAAGGTGCCGCCGGGCCGCCCGACAGTGGCGGTTTCGGCCATGCCGATGCCGGAACCGGCGGAGAAAACGGCTGAGCCGGTCAAAACGCGGACTGAAGCTCCGGTTGCGGAACCGCCGCCGATTGCAACGCCGGAACCGGTGAAAAAAACGGCTGAACCGGTCAAGACGCGGACTGAAGCTCCGGTTGCGGAACCGCCGCCGACGGCAACGCCGGAACCGGTGAAAAAAACGGCGGTTGCAAATCATGGAACGGCGGCACGGCCGGATAAAACGGCGGAACCTCAAATTTCCGGTTCAGACGGCGCGGCGTTGTGGGGAAAACTTGCAGAAAAAATTGAGCCTGAGTTCGGCGCGGCATGGAAGACACGGTTTGACGGCGCGACGGTTCTCGGTTTTGAAGGCGACACACTGAAGATTGAACTGCCGTTCGACCCGGCCGATCCGGTTCCGGCGGATGAGGTGCGGACGGTTGAGTCGCGCTTGATTGCGCTGATGCAGAATCTCACCGGAAACTGGGCGTCGGCGCTGCGGCTTGAATATCCGGAGGCGGCGGCTTCGCACTCCGACGATGGAAATAATTTGATTGAGGCGGAGGCGGAAAAGTCTTCGC
>JAEWSS010000124.1 GCA_023459755.1 Verrucomicrobiota bacterium
GGTTCCGCCCGTGGGCGCTCTGGCGTAATATCAATCAATAACCAAAAAACCCTCCGGAAGCGATTCCGGAGGGTTTTTTGTTGTTTTTACATGAGGTTGACTGTTGAGAAAAGGCAATTTTACACAATGCCACCGTCGGCATTATTATAGATGGAAGGTCTATCGATGAAATAGAAAAAGACCGGAACCGCACCTATTCAAATCACAACCGGAGGACGCAATGCCGATCAATCGCTACTATACTCAGGAGTATCGTGCTTTTAAACAACAATCGGTAAAATATCTTGGGACAATGGTTAGATATTCCTTAAAGCAAAGCGCGATTCAATGCAATCATTGCGGAAGAATAGCGAAGATTTGCCGGCGTACGGCTTCCGCGACCGCGAATACTTCAAATTAAAAATCTATCAGTTGCCGGAAATTTCGAGCGTAAAGGAACTGTAAGTTGTGTCAAATATCGTCGAAGAGGCAAAAAAAACATTCGGAAAACTGAATGGTTTACACTTCTTCCTGTATGCATTAAATCGGCAGGGCGCTGTTTGGGGATACAAAAAAACCATTCAGAAAACTGAATGGTTTATAACTTCAAAAATGGTACGCCCGGAGGGAGTTGAACCCGCAACCTTCTGGTCCGTAGCCAGACGCTCTATCCAGTTGAGCTACGAGCGCACATCATTGTCATCATCTTGATTACTCCAATTAAAATACCACGTCTTTGCCGAAAAGCAAGTTGAAATGACCGAAAAATCACTTTTTTTTTGCCGACGCTTGCTTTTTTATGCTGAATGTGGCACTGTATTCAGAAAATAAACCAAGGAGGCGCATATGTGGTCTTTTGTCGTCGATTCGGAGAAGTGCGTAAAATGCGGGCGCTGCGTTAGAGAATGTTCGCGCTTTTGCCTGGTTATGTCTGACAACGGGCCGGTGCCGACCGCTGACGCCGCGGAAAAATGTTTCCATTGTCAGCATTGTCTGTGCGTCTGCCCGACCGGAGCGGTCGCCATCGAAGGCGTTACCGCCGCCGAATGCCCTCCGGCGGCTCCAATTCCGTCCCCGGATGAAATGCTCAACCTGATCCGGGTGCGGCGCAGCTGCCGAATTTTCCGACCTGAACCGCTGCCGGAGGAAACCCTGGCGGCGCTGCGCAGCATGCTGGCGTGGACACCGACCGGATGCAACGCCAGATCGCTTCAGTTTCTCATGGTCGAAAACCCCGCGACAATGGATGAACTCAGGGAAAAATCGCGTTCCGGACTGCTCGCCGCCTTTGATCGTGATCCGGTGCCGCCGGCCGCCGCAAAATTCGCCCGGATGAAGCCGATGCTGGAGCGCAATATCAACCCGATATTCCGCAACGCTCCGCATATGCTGGCGGTGGCGCTGCCGGAGGATACTCCGTGTCCGACCATGGACCCGATTATCGCATTGAGTTATTTTGAACTATATTGCCAGACGCTCGGAGTCGGCACGCTGTGGTGCGGTCTTGCCTATTGGCTCGAAGAATTCATGCCGGAACTGTTCGACCGTATCGGCCGCACTCCGGGATTCCGGCTGGGCTACGTTATGTTGTTCGGCCAACCGGAATGGGAGTTCGCCCGCGGCGCGGTAAGAGAGCTTGCCGCACCGCTCATCGTACGGAGTTGACGATAAAATTCTTCGCGCGGAACTATTTGCCGCATGGTGTTGTCAGTAAGTTATAAAAGGCGTTATTTTGTTTTGCAGGGGGTTGCAAAAAAAATGAATGCATGCTATACTATAGCATAAATGTATATCTAGACTTGTGGGTGTTTTTTTGATCCGATGCGTCAGGCATCCGGTTTTGCAGAATGAAAACGGTTTGTTTATTACAATATTATGAAAGGTGTGCGACAAGATGAATGAATACATTGTTCAAGGACAAAGTTGGCTGAGTACCGACTCGAATTTAGTCCTGACCTCTAATACCGATGCTCTCGAAACCGGCGGATTTATGTATAGAGTTGAAGGCAATGAGCGTGTCAGCAATGCACTGAAGCTGAGTAACGTCGATGTGAAGGCAGCGACGCGTCTGACCATCGGCGGTAACTTTTCGGAATTTCCCAATATCTTCTATGCTACTTTATATGCTTCTTTTGCGGCAAGCGCGGTTAACTTCAAGATGACCGGCGGTTCTATTTATACCGCGGCGCAGTCCGGCGCTGTCAGCGAGAAATCGAAGGCAACGGATTCCAATATCGTCATCAGCGTATATAAGAGCATCAACAGCGGAAAGTCCTCCGGCGGTCTGCTGGATTCCGACACCTACGCGTCATACAGCGGCGAGGCCAACGCCATTTGCGCGGTGGGAATGTTTTCCGCCGCCGGATCGCTGGGCGGTCAGGTGCTTTTTGAGTCCAGCAACGACTATACTCAGGCCTGGCGGGTAAATAGCGATGGCAAATTCGTTTCCTCTTATCGTGAAAACCTCGAAACCATTGTAAGCGGAATTCGGGTCAAGCAGTATATCAGCGAAGACAAAAAAACGCTTGTTCAGGCGCAATTCGTGGTTGAGAACAATATCACCGCGAATTTCAGCGGTCTGGTGAACGGCTGCATCGCCGCGATTTCCCTTGATGAGTCGGCCGCCGGTATCAATAACAATACCGTGGCGGCGTACGGCTATTATATCCAGGGCGGCTCTGCCGCCGGCTTCAGTCTCTTTTCGGTGGCCAACGGTTATATGGGCGGCAGCATCACTCTGATTAAAGAGAAAGAGGAAGAGGAAGGCGGCGACGAGGGGGCCGGTGGTGACGCCGGCGGCGGTGAACCGCGTCCGGCTGACGCCGAGCCAGCCGCGCCAGGAGCCGGCGAGGGCGAAGAGGAAGAAGAAAATCCGGACAAAAACTGGACGGTTTTCCGGTATAACCAGAAAAACAACCAGTCCACTGTGGCGCTGTCCAACAAC
>JAEWSS010000125.1 GCA_023459755.1 Verrucomicrobiota bacterium
TGTTCAGACTGATTTTATCCGCGCCGTTGTTCAGCAGTTCACGCATGTCCCCGACGCTGCGGATGCCGCCGCCGACCGTCAATGGAATGAAGATTTGCGACGCGGTGCGACGAACCACATCCACCATGGTGTGTCGATGGTCGCTCGACGCGGTAATATCAAGAAACACCAGCTCGTCTGCGCCCTGTTTGTCATAAGCCCGGGCGACTTCAACCGGATCTCCGGCGTCAATCAAATTGACGAAATTAACCCCCTTGACCACACGGCCGGAGGTTACGTCAAGACATGGGATGATCCGTTTTGCCAGCATTATCTTTCCAATCGTTTTTTACAATCTTTATAAGATAGCCCGAAAACCGTTATTTTCAAGCGGCAACGGTGTTTTAATCGTTGCAAAATGACCGATCACCGTTATATTATATAAATTTTTTAATCAGAAAAACAATGGAGGTTATCCAATGTCATATCCGTCACTTACCGATGCAGGGTTCCACCACTGCGCACTGATCTATGAACAGCCGCCTCGAACCGCCAACACCTTCCGGCATTATGTCGCAAAAATCGTTGACGGCCGACCGGAGCCGCAATGGGGATTCGACGCTTTTTTGTTCCTGACGCACAACGTGCGCGGCATGAATACCGAAATCAACGAAATCACCATGGACGACTTCCAGGCGATTATCGAGCAGTATTTTGCGCCGGGGTATAATTTGGACGCACTTGACGCCGCCATCGACAAAGTCGCCGGAGAACTTGGCGTCAAGCCGCCGTCGAAACGAAAAATCATCATTATGATCCCCTGGCTGAATCCGGAAGTTACCGAATTCGGAACAATTAACGGCAAAAACGTGTCGCTGGCCACCGGCAGCGGACGAGACAAAGCGGTGGAATGGTACGTCGATCAGGTGCAAAAACGGTTCTCCGAGCGGTTCAAACATCTGGAGCTGTGGGGCTTCTACTGGATGCGCGAAAATATTTCAGGAACACCGGAGAACGTTCGCGCCGCGGCGGAAATCATTCACCGTCACAACCTGAAACTGCTGTGGATACCATATTATCTGGCCGACGGATTCGACCGCTGGCGCGAATACGGCGTGGACGTCGCCATCATGCAGAGCAATTACGTCTTCAACTGCGCCGACACCGGTGGCAACGCCCGGGCAAACCGGCTGGTCGCCAACGCAACACGCTGTCGCCGATACGGTCTGGGCTTTGAGATTGAACTGTTCAACTCCTATCGGCTGACTCCGGAGCAGCAGCACTTTTTCCTGCGAACCCTGGAATGCGGCGGCTCCGAACACCTCGGATATCAACATGCGCCGACCGCCTACTATCTCGGCGGAGCACTGGAACTTTATGCGTCACCCGATCCGAAGATGCGCCGCATATACCAGGCAATGTGCGACTATATAGCCGGCCGCCAGATCACCGAACCGCGCCCCGACCACTGGACTATCCGGCGCAATGGCGGAACCATGACTGCGGAATGTGTGCTTGATCAACCGCTGGAACGCGGCAATGTCGATGTTTTTTTCAATGAAACCGGCGAAGTCTGGCACGGGACCGCCCGACTTTACGCCGACGGCCGGCCGGCCGGCTGGGCGGTGCGCACAAACGCCAATCCGGATGAACTTGAGTTTCAGGCGCTGACGATTCCGGTCGATTGCGGTGGCCGACCGGCCTCACAACTGCGGCTTGAGATCACCGGCGGCGTGCCGGACATCTCGGACATCGTTCTGGAACACAACACAAATCCGGTGGATCACGACGCGCAGTTTTCCGCTCCGCGGCCGGAGCAGCTGGAAGGCCTTGAAACTGCGATCACCGGCGGTGGTTCCGGACTGATGCGTTTTCTTTACGGTCAGCACACCGAAGCGGTTCGGCGGTTTTCGCTGGAACAACCGGCGGGTTGCGACCGGATCGTCGCAACCTGTGTCAATCCGGCGCAGTCGGCCGCGCTTCTGCTGTCGAGTCACAAAAGCTTCGCCGCCGCGTCCGGGTGCGGCCCCCTGCCCGATGACACGATCACCGTTCCGGCGGTTATCCGCAACGGAAAAATGATATTCGACCTGCCGCACGAGCTGGACCTTGGAGAGTTTTCCATCTGTCTGCAATTCAGCGGATATGCCGGACTGGGAAAAATTGAACTTTTCAGCAACGGTCGCCGCGTCAACTCGGTTATCCGCGGAGAATGGCACCCCGGAACGCTGAATCAGGGCGGCGAATATTATGATGACGGCATCGTTGCAACCACCGGCGTTGTGCCTCAAAACCTGAATGGAATGACCGGGTGGCTCGGCGGCGGCGAACGGGAAATCACGATTGACTTGGAAACCATGAGACCGTCCGGCACGCTGATGATCGGCTTTTTTTACAGCGCACTGCAAAAAGTGGCACTGCCGGAACGGCTCGAAGCGTGCACGTCTGAAGACGGCGTCAGCTGGAGCCGCTGGAGGGCCGCCCTGCTGCCGTCTGAAAATGAAGTGCGCAACATTCTGCGACTGGCGCCGGCCGAGGTAAAATTCGACGCTCCGGCCAGATATGTCAAATTGAGAATCACCGCAAAAAACAAGCGCGGCACGCTTACACTGCTGAAATACATCTGCGGATAAGAAAATGGACAACGTCACAGCAGTTATCGGAGACATCACAAAACTTGAAGTCGATGCGATCGTCAATGCGGCCAACTGTTCGCTTCTGGGCGGCGGCGGCGTGGACGGGGCGATTCACCGCGCCGCCGGTCATGAACTTTTGGCGGCATGCCGACTCCTCGGCGGCTGTCCGACCGGCGAAGCGAAAATAACTTCAGGCTACCGGCTGCCGGCTAAATTTGTGATCCACACGCCCGGTCCGATCTGGCGCGGCGGCAATGAGAATGAGGCGGCGTTGTTGAGAAACTGTTATCTTAATTCGCTGAAAGCGGCCGCCGACCTCAAATGCCGGTCGGTGGCGTTTCCATGCATCAGCGCCGGAGTTTACCGGTTCCCGAAGCAGGAGGCGGCGGCGATCGCGGTTGAAGTCGTGCGGTCATGGCATGAAGAGTTTCCTCAAACTGTGATATTCTGCTGTTTTTCCGCCGACAATCTGGAAATATACCAAAATTTGTTAAACCGGAGCTGCGGAATATGAGATACAACGTCACGCCGGAAGATAACGCGGCGCTTTGTCGGCAGGCGCCGGAATTTGCGGAGATTGTCTCACTTCGCCCGGAATCAGGGTTTGAATGCGCCGAAGACCTGTTTGCGGCATTGGTGCAAAGCATAGTGTCGCAACAGCTTGCGTTGGCGGCGGCCGACGCGATTCTGGCACGGTTGGAAAAACTGCTCGGTGTCATTGCGCCGGAAGAGCTTCAAAAAAGCACGGACGAAGAACTGCGAAAATGCGGTCTGTCGTTACGCAAGATAAATTATCTGCGCGGCATAGCCGACGCCGCACTGTCCGGGAAACTCGACTTTTCAGCACTTCATAATCTGACGGACAACGAGGTCAAAGCCGAATTGGTCAAACTCAAAGGCGTCGGAGAATGGACGGCTGAGATGATTCTGATTTTTGCGCTCGGCCGCCGCGATGTTCTGAGCGTCAAGGATCTCGGCATCCGGCGCGGACTGATGATGCTCCACAATCTCGAAGAGCTTGCCGAATCGGAGGTTGCACAATATCGGCAGCGTTATTCTCCGTACGGCACATTGGCATCGCTTTACCTGTGGAAAATCAAGGACGGCGGACTGCGCCGCTGAAGAAGAACAAGGACAGAAGAATGAAATCACTGCAAAATAAAGTTGCGATAGTCACCGGAGGCGCAAAAGGAATCGGAGAGGCGACGGTTCGCCGGTTTGCCGCAGACGACGCGGCGGCGGTAATTATCGCCGACATCGACGCGACCAACGGGGAACGACTTGCCGCCGAACTTCCCAATGTTCATTTTATCTCATGCGATGTGGCCAAGGAATACGATATTCTTAACGTCATTGCCTTCGTCGACAAAACGTTCGGACGACTGGACATTTTAGTCAATGACGCCGCCTGGCAATTGAACAAGCCGCTGCTGGAAACCACCACCCATGAATTTGAAGCGGTCATGAATGTGAACGTCACCGGAACTTTCACATTTATGCGCGAGGCGGCCAAGTATATGATCGGCAAGAATATTCAAGGAGCGATAGTAAATTTCTCATCGACTTTTGCAGTCGTCGGCTCGCCGGGCTATCTGGCCTATCATGCCAGCAAAGGCGCCATTTCGTCACTGACCCGCGCCGCCGCCATCGCTTTGCTTCCGCATAATATCCGGGTAAACGCTGTGGCGCCGGGGTCAACCGACACGCCGGGACTCCATGACGGCGCCCGCGACACCGGAGACGAAGCCCAAGGTCTTGCCTCGTTTCTTGCGCTTCAGCCGTTAAAGCGCTTCGGCAGACCGGAGGAGATCGCCGCCGTGGTGCGATTTCTGGTTGATGACGACGCCGCCTACATGCGAGGCGCCACCGTAATGGCCGACGGCGGCTACACCATCATATAGTAAACCGTATTGGCCATGAAAAAATTTGACGGTGAATACGTTAAGCATGTAAACACCGTCAAACTGCGCCGCACGCCACTTTGCCGCCATAGTCCAGAGGTTGAACGGTTTCAGTATAAAAACGTTGAAAAAACTTTCAAATAACCGTTCAAGTATTTTGCCGTTTTATGGCGCGGACTATCAAAGACTCAGGCCGAAAACGACGAATTAAGCCAACGCCTTAAGCGCCGCATCGTAATCAGGTTCGGTCGTTATCTCCGGAACCATTTCCGAATAGATCACCTTTCCGGTCTCGTCAACCACCACCACCGCCCGGGCCAGAAGACCGCTCAACGGACCGTCGCTCATCAACACGCCATAGTCTTTACCGAACGACGAGGCATAATGGAAATCGGAAAGAGTTTTAACATTTTTTATTCCTTCGGCGGCGCAAAAACGACTCTGCGCAAACGGCAGATCTTTTGATATGCAAAGCACCAAAGTATTTTTCATTTGAGCGGCGAGTTGATTAAACTTGCGCACCGTAAGCGAACAAACCGAAGTGTCAATACTCGGAAAAATATTGAGCAGCAGACGCTTACCGGCGCCATCCGCCAAAGAAAAATGCGAAAGGTCGCCGCCGATCAACGAAAAAGCCGGTGCTTTTTCTCCGACCGCGATAAATTTCCCAGCCACATGCACCACATTTCCCTGAAACTTTGTCGTATTTTCCATAATTTTCTCCATGTTACGCCATTGTGCTTTCATATTACTCAAGGCTCTATCAATATATCCTTTTATTCAAATAAAATCAAGACCGACATAGCCAACCGTTAAAATAAAATATCAGCCTCACATACTCCACTGAAAAAGTTTTCCAGATTCACATGTTACGCCGGAAAAACATGCAATCCTCTTGATTGTTTTCAGCAAATACCAACATCTTTGACAAACGATGCCGCAAAATTCAATCAGTGCAGTAAAAAGCCCCGCCCGGAATTCCGGACGGGGCTTCGACTTATTCAGTCAACTGAGGCTTACGCAATCGTACCCTTGTTGTAGTTGACGCTCAGGATGCCGTC
>JAEWSS010000126.1 GCA_023459755.1 Verrucomicrobiota bacterium
GGTGTGCACCCGCCGGCTGTCCGGCAGGTCGATGAAGCCGAGACGGGGCAGCAGACGGAGGCAGACCAGTGTCCCAACCGCCGAAAGCAGGGCGGCCAGCAGTGGAAATCCCACTGCCTGAAGCACCATTTGCAGGTCCAAAAGTTTACCGCCTTTCCCAATACTTTGCTGTTTTTACAATTCTAATATAGCGCCCGGGCGTTATAAAATCAAACAAGCTGGGGATATTTTTGCTGTTGTTGCGTTCGTCCGGGACTTTGCCGACCGGTGTGGCGGACGGCAAAACCCGGTACGGACGCGAACTATATCAGAGTGTCCACATCGCGGTCATCACGCCTTTTGTCCACGGCGCGAGACCGGCGACATCGCTGTCGAGTTTCTCGTCCAGTTCGGCTATGGATGCGAGTTTCCCGGTGGAGTAATCGAGCAGTTTGCGCTCCAGTTCACGCCAGCGTTCAATCTGGCCGGCGTTGCGGATCTGAAGCACCTCAAAACCGAACGGCTTGAAGGTGGAGTTCCAAACGTCGCGGAACGACTCGGCGATCTGCTCGTAGAGTTTTACGATTGCCGGGATGTCGGCGGCGAGCGCGGCGAGCGCCGGTTTGTTTTTGTCGGCGTAGGCGGCGAGCATGGCGCGGCGGAACTTGAGTTTTTCAGTGATTGCCCGGGCGATCAGATATGGATGGCGGAGGTCGGCGCAGCCGTCGCCGTCGAGTTTGTCCTTAAGTCCGTCGATGATGGCGGCGTAGGAGGAGATCACCCGTTCGTCGAAATTTTTGTCCATGATTTTGTGACAGTTCCAGGCGATGCCGCAGACCGGGTCGTCCCAGAACAGGCGAAAGGCGGGAATCGCCTCCCAGTCCGGGAATTTGTCGCCGTGAACGTCGAGTTTACCGGCCAGCAGATGGGCGGCGTAGTCGCCGTGGGAGATCGCGGCGAAGCGGGCGCCGGTGCGGGCGTCGTCCTCCGGGCAGCCGTAGCTGACGTCGGCGGCGTAGGCGAGGCCGGCGAGGGCGGAGTCCCAGACGCAGAATGCGCCGTCGTCACCCCACATGGTGAAAAACACGTCGGTCACGCCGGTGTCGCGGCAGGCTTTGAGGCCGGGAACGATGGTGGCTTTGGTGATGGTATGGTCGTACCAAAGTTTGCTCCAGGTCCAGACTCCGGAGCCGAGGGCGAGCGGACGATTGAGTTCCTGATGCAGTTTGATGAAGTCGCGGTAGAAGTTGTAGTCGTCATGATAATAGTCCCAGTAGACAAGCTGGACGTTTTCGGGGATCGCGTCGCGCACCGGCTGGGGAATATTGGTGTTGAGGTCGTAGTATTCCTGACGGTCGTTGCCGAGGCGGAAGTACATGTCGCTCCAGATCATCGGCGAGAGTCCGTGTTCGGCGCAGATCGCGTTGACTCTGGCCAGATGGCGGTTGAACAGCTCGAAGCCGTTGACGTAGCCGTGTTTGTCCATGAACTTGCCGCGGCCGAGGTCGTGGGTTTCGTCCATGCCGATATGGATGCGGCGGCTGCGGAAGGCGCGACTCCAGAAGTCGATGATTTTTCCGATCAGTGCGTAGGTCTTTTCTTCGCCGACGTTGAGAACTCTGGCGGTGTCGGTTTCGTCGTTGTACGGCATGCACCATTTCAGTATCTGCTCCATATGGCCGAGGGTCTGGATGCAGCCGATCATTTCGATGCCGAGGACGGCGGCGTAGTCGTCGATCTCGCGCAGTTCTTCAAAAGTGTAGGCGCCGCGCATGTAGCCGAAGTAGGGTTCGCCGGGAAGTTTATAGGTGTCTTCGGTATAGAGCATGGCCATATTGTAGCCGAGCAGGGCGAGCTGGCGCAGCCATTTCTTGAAATGTTCAACGGTCATGACGCCGTTGCGCGAGGCGTCGAGCATGATGCCGTAGGAGGTGAAGGTCATTTTTTCGTCGGATTCCAGACCGCTCAGCGCGGTGCCGACGCCGCGGGCGGCGGAGGACAGACAGCCGTATTCGATGCGGAGGGCGCCGTCCGCCCCGCGGACAACACGGGAGACTCCGGCGTCGGGAACTTTGACAAAATCGATTTTTATTCCGTCGCCGTTGTCGGCGATCGGATAGTCGGCGGCCAGCGCGTCGAGCATTGCGGCGAGTTCCGGCGCGACCTCCGAACGGTTCCAGCACAGTTTGATTTCACTCATGGTCAGAATGTTCTTTCGTTTATTAAGGATTGTAATTTTTTGTGTATGCGCATGTCAGTTGAATGCGATGATATTCCAGTGTTTTTCCCCGGCGATGCGTTTGAGCTGGTCGTCCGGGTTCACCGCGAACGGATGGCCGACGTAGTCGAGTACGAAGCGGTCGTTGACGCTGTCTCCGTAGTAGGCGAGTTCGGCCGGCGGAATTTTTACGGCGCGGGAAAATTCGCCGAGCAGTTCGACTTTGCCGGGGCCGCCGGCGTAGGGCGGCACATAGTCTCCGGTGTAGCGGCCGTCTTTTTTCTCCAGTTCGGTGCCGAGCAGGATGTCCGCCTTGAAGTATTCGGCAAGCGGACCGGCGATGGCCGTGCAGGTGGAGGTGAGAATGCCGACTTTGCCGCCGTTTTCCTGAATATCCTCTATATATGACTTGGCGTCCGGGTAGACTTTGGGCAGGACGTAGTTGGCAAAATGCTCCAGCAGCAGCGGCTTCATTTCTTCCGGAGTGCGGCCGACGAATTCGGCGTGCTGGAATTTAGTGAAGGCGCGGTGGTCGAGTGCGCCGCGTTCGTAGTCGCGGTAAAAAGCATCGGCTTTTTCGGCGGCGTCGGCCGGTGCTAGTCCGCGGTCGATCAGAAAGCGTTTCCACGACATGTCGCAGTCGTTGTTTATCAGCGTGTGGTCCATATCGAACCAGAAAAACTTGATTCCTTCAATCATACTTCCCGTCCGTGGCTGCAAAAATGTTGTTCAGGTTGCGTTGCGAGCTATACAATATATGTGAAAAAAGGTTTTGTCAAATGGTTTGACCGTTATGCCGCGGACGTTTTGGGGGCGGCTTAATGACAAATTTCGGCTTTTTTTCGCTTTGCGGTTTGCAAACCGGCGTTTACGGTTTATTTTAAAGAGCATAATGCTGGTGGGTTGATAGCTCAGTCGGTAGAGCATCGCCCTTTTAAGGCGGTGGTCCCGGGTTCGAGTCCCGGTCAACTCACCATTATTTTAACGGTGAATAAATCAGTATTTAACAGATAGCAGAGGTAACAAAATGAGCAACGTTTGTGTTATGTGCGGCAAGCGCAAAGCCGAAGGCGGGTGCATCACCCGTAAAGGTTTGGCCAAGAAGGCCGGCGGTATCGGTCTGCACGTCGTCAAAAACGTCAAGCGCACCTTTGAACCGAACATTCAGAGTGTCCGCATTGTCATCAACGGACAGGTCAAGCGCGTTCGCATGTGCGCGGCCTGCATCCGTACTGGAAACTTCGTCAAGGCGTAAGTTCCGGACAGACGGAAGTCGTAAAGGGGGTCGCTTACAGGCGGCCCTTTTTGTTTTAAAAACATCTTGGGTTCGGAAGAGGCGGTGTCCCGATCCGAACCGGTCGTGAGTCGGCCGGAACCGGCTTCAATCTTATTCGCGGCGGTGATCGGATGAATGAAAATATAGTGATAAAGGGCGCGTCTCAGCACAATCTCAAAGACGTTGATGTGACGATTCCGCGCAATAAACTGGTGGTAATCACCGGGTTGAGCGGGTCTGGCAAGTCGTCGCTTGCGTTTGACACGCTTTATGCCGAGGGGCAGCGCCGTTATGTTGAAAGTCTGTCCGCCTATGCCCGAATGTTTCTCGACCGGCTTCAGAAGCCGAAAGTGCGTCATATCGAAGGACTGTCGCCGGCGATCGCCATTGAGCAGCGCACCGCCGGCAGTTCGCCGCGCTCCACGGTTGCCACCGTTACCGAGATTTATGACTATCTGCGTCTGCTTTACGCCAATGCCGGAACGCCGCATTGTCCGGAATGCGGTCGTGAACTTGCGCCGCAGTCGGCGCAGAAGATCTGCGCTCAGATTTCCGCTCTGCCGGCCGGACGCCGCCTGATGGTGCTTGCTCCGCTGGTTTCCGGCGCGAAGGGTGAACAGCGCGACGTGCTGGACCGGGCGAAGGGGGAGGGGTTCGTCCGGGTGCGGATCGACGGAAAAATTTACGACCTTGAGGACGAACTCCCGGCGCTCGAAAAAAACAAGCGTCATAATGTGGATGTGGTCATCGACCGGTTGATGACCGGCGACGGGCTGGACCCGGTGCGGTTGAGCGACTCCGTGGAGCTTGCCTTGAAGCACGGCGACGGCGTTTTGACTTTGTTGATCGACACCGGCGACGAGACCGGCGGTTTTGAAGAAAAACAGTACAGCGAGCACCTCGCCTGTTTGAACTGCAACATCAGTTACGGCAAACTTCTGCCGCGCAATTTTTCGTTTAACAGTCCTTACGGCGCCTGCCCGGAGTGCAACGGGCTGGGCGTTCTCATGGTCATGGACCCGGAAAAAGTGATTCCGGACGGTACACTTTCCATTCGCGGCGGCGCGATACCGGCGATGCGGCGCGGTGCGCGCCATCTTATCATGTATTACAATATGCTGTTGCGGAAAGTCGCCGAACAGTGGAAGCATCCTGAAATGCTGACAACGCCGTGGAACGATCTGCCGAAGGATCTGCGCGACTTGATTCTGTACGGTTCCGGCCGGACTCCGCTGGAGTTCGACTATTGGATGAAACATCGCAAATACCGCTGGAGCAAGCCATTTGAAGGCGTTCTGGCGCTGTTGCAGAAACGCTATGAGGAGACGGAGACGGATGCGGTGCGCGAGCGGCTGGAGCCGCTGCTGAGTCCGCGTTTATGCCCGTCGTGTCACGGGGCGCGGCT
The DNA here is from genome assembly GCA_023459755.1 of Verrucomicrobiota bacterium. Taxonomy (GTDB): domain Bacteria; phylum Verrucomicrobiota; class Lentisphaeria; order Victivallales; family Victivallaceae; genus CALXXL01. Next base: position 4,879 of record JAEWSS010000126.1, read on the forward strand.
GAACAAGGCGGCGCTTGGGGTGACGGTCGGCGGTCTCAATCTGGCCGAATTCAACGCGCTTCCGGTGGTCGATGCGCTGAAATTCATCGAAAAACTAAAACTTACCGGCGAGCAGGAGGTGATCGCGCACGACGTGGTCAATGAAGTGCGGTCGCGGCTGGGGTTCCTGTCCAGCGTCGGTCTGGGATATTTGTCGCTCGACCGTTCAAGCGGAACGCTTTCCGGCGGCGAGGCTCAGCGGATCAGGCTGGCCACCCAGCTCGGCAGCGCACTGGCCGGTGTGCTTTATATTCTCGACGAACCGAGCATCGGTCTGCATCAGAAGGATAACGACCGCCTGCTGGCCACATTGAAAAATCTGCGCGACCTCGGCAACACCGTGGTGGTGGTCGAACACGACCTTGACACCATGCGGGCGGCCGACTATCTGATCGACCTCGGCCCCGGAGCCGGAACCAACGGCGGCCGGATCGTGGCGGCCGGTACGCCCGACGAAGTGGCGGCCACACCCGGCTCGCTGACCGGCGACTTTTTGTCCGGCCGGCGCGAGATCGAGGTTCCCGAAACGCGCTGTCCGGGCAATGGACACAAGATTGTTGTCCGCGGCGCGGCGCATCACAATCTGAAAAAGATCGACGTGGAGTTTCCGCTCGGGTCATTTATCTGCGTAACCGGCGTTTCCGGAAGCGGTAAAAGCTCGCTGGTCAACGAGATACTGGTGCGCGCCATCAACGCTGAACTCGGGATCGCCGACGCACCGCCGGGAAAATGCGCCGGTATCGACGGTCTTGATTTTGTGGACAAGGCGATCGTGATCGACCAGACGCCGATCGGCCGTACGCCGCGCTCGAATCCGGCCACATACACCAATGCTTTCGGCATCATTCGCAATCTTTTCGCCGAGCTGCCGGAGTCGAAGGTGCGGGGATACAAGCCGGGACGGTTCAGCTTCAACGTCAAGGGCGGACGCTGCGAGGAGTGCCGGGGCGACGGAATACGGAAGATCGAAATGCAGTTTCTGTCCGACGTTTACGTCGAGTGCGCGGCCTGCGGCGGCAAGCGGTTCAATCACGACACGCTGGAGGTTCGCTATAAAGGACTGAATATTTCCGATGTGCTTGAACTGACCATTGCCGACGCGGTCGGCGTTTTTGCCAAACACACCGCACTGCTGCGTAAACTGAAGATGCTGGAAGAGGTCGGTCTGGGGTATGTTCAGCTCGGGCAGAGCGCCACCACGCTGTCCGGCGGCGAGGCGCAGCGGATCAAACTGGCCGGCGAGCTGGCGCGGGTGCCGCGCGGCCACACGGTCTACATCCTTGACGAGCCGACCACCGGACTGCATTCGGCCGACATCGACCAGCTGTTGAAAGTCCTGTTCAAACTGCGCGATCTCGGCAACACGGTGCTGGTTATCGAACACAATCTGGATGTCGTCAAATGCGCCGACCATGTCATCGATCTGGGGCCGGACGGCGGCACGGCGGGGGGGCGTCTGATTGCCTGCGGCACTCCGGAGCAGGTGGCGGCGGTCAAAAAATCCTACACCGGCAATTATTTGCGGAAACTGCTGAAAAAAGCTTGACAAAGCCGCAATGCGGTTTAAGTTAAAAATATCAACGACGGGGATGCGAATGATAAATAAACGTTATATGAAATATGCCGTGCTGCTGCTGGCGGCGCTGACGGCGGCCGGATGTTCCGTGGTAAAAGTGGAGTATAATGGCGGTGAACTTGCTCCGGTGGCGGTTTCGGCGGTGACGCCGGAGGTTCCGGCCGGAATGAAACTGATCGGCAAGGCGATTGCTTCGGCTCCGGCTTCGCAAAGCGACCGGCGGGCGGTTGAAGCCGCGCTGCTGGACAAGGCGCGCAGTATCGGCGCCGAGGCGGTGGTGATTACCAATTATCAGGTCACGCCTAATCCGCGGATCAACGGGATCATGCGGGAAAGTTCAACCGCGGTGTGGGCCGGCGAGAACGCCGAGACCGGCAACTGGATGCCGATGCTGAACGACTTCGACGGCGGTTACGGTTCGGCCGCGTTGCCGAATTTATTCGGAGTGGAAGGTGCCAATAATGCGTCTGCTCCGGTGGAAAAGGTGTATACCAGAGTACTTTACGCCGACTTCTACGCTAAGGAGTAATTCGGCGGGAAAACAGGAGGCGGCGGTGCGCAGTCGATTTTGCGGATTTTTGCTCGGCCTTGGGACGGCGGTGGCGCGTAGTCGATTTTGCGGATTTTTGCTCGGTCTTGGAGCCGCGGCGGTGTTTTCACTGCATGGCGGCACTGTTGTTGAGAACGTCGAAATCTTTGCCGACCGCACGATGAACGGGGCCCGGTTCGGCGTCGGCATGCTGCTGGAGCGCGAATTTTTAAATCGCGGCGAAGCCGAGGCCGAGGTGGAACTTGTCGCCTCGGATTATCACGCCCGGAGTGTACGCACGCTGAAACTGGCGCCCGGAGAGCGGCGGCTGGCGCGGGTTTTTATGCCGAAGTGTCTGCAAAACTGCGATTTGCGGAGTCTGGTGGTCAACGGTCGGGAGATCGAAAAGTCTGAACTCCTGAAACTGGACGGCAACGGGGCGGGAACGCAGGCTGCGCTGTTCAGCCCGGATGCCGCCGCCGAATTGGACGATACCCGCGGCTTTCCGCTTCGCAACTGGAGTCTCGATCCGCGGGCTTATTGCAGCTACGACCGGATTTTTATTTCCGAAAATGAATTTTTCAGCGTTTCGCCCGAACTGCGGCGGACGCTGATTGACGCCGCATTGTTCGGCACTCCGCTGACGGTGGGGTTTTCCTCCGACGAGTCCGTCCGGTTTGGGCGGCTGATGGTTTCTCCGGCCGCGGCAGAGCGCATCCGCCGCGATTTTCCGCTTGTCGCCGAACTGGAAAGTAAAAATGAATCGCCGATTTATCGTGTGCCGAAAAGCGCGGTTGACGTCGGGGAATGCCAGCCGTTTTTGAGCTGGCTGGTGTTCGGGGGGCTGGCGGCTTTTGCGCTTGCGGTCTGCCCCGGCGCGTTCATACTTTTTCGCCGGGGTAATCGACTCAAGATTTACTTGCTGGCACCCTGCATTTCCGTTGCGGCTGTGGCGGTTTTAGGCTTGCTGGCGGTGAGCGGCGGCGGCATGTCCGGCCGGGCGGCGGTCAGCGGCATCATCAATCTCAGTGAAAAGGAGGCGCTTGCGCTGGTCGCGGCAAATGTGTCGTATTATTGTCCGATGCCGCCGAAAGCCGGACTGCGGTTCACTGCCGGAACACTGGCTGTTCCCAACGGCGCTGAATACTATTCATATATTGAAGACAACGCCGGGACGATCACGATTGCGGACTGGATCAAGCCGCGTCAAAAGGCGAATATCGACCTGAAAAGCTTGGTGGAATTTGACGGCGGTCTGAACGTTCTGGCGGCGGACGGCGACATGCTCAAAGTGAAAAATCAGCTGGGCGTGCCGCTGAAACGCCTGGTCTACCGCTGGGGTGACGACCTTTTTTATGGAGTCGGAATTGCGGCGGACGGCGTAGCGGAATTGCGGCGGAGCGATTATCCGCGGCTGGATTTTGCAGCTTGCGTCGGACGGGTTTCGTTGTCCGGGCAATATGCGGCGGAACTTGACGTGCCGTGGTTGATTCCGGTCGGTTCCGATGAGATCGGCGTGGTGTCGGCTGAGGTCGTGCTGATCGGCACGGATGACGCGCCGCCGCCGGAGCCGGTCGGTACGGCGGAAACCATTTCCGGTACGGAGGTGCGGTTATGAAGGTCGAAGTGGAAAATCTGCGGCGGGTTTTCGGACGGCTGACGGCGGTTGACGGGCTGTCATTTGAATTTGAGTCGGGCGGAATCTGCGGTTTTGTCGGGCCGAACGGGTCGGGCAAAACCACGACGATGCGGATCATCGCCACTACCGACGAACCGGACGCCGGCGACGTGCGCTTCAACGGCGTGTCCGCCGTGTCGTATCCGGAAAAAGTCCGCGGACTTTTCGGCTATATGCCGGACACCCTGCCGGATAACCGCAATATAACCGTGCGCGAGTATCTCGACTTTTTCGCCCGTGCCGCCGGACTGCGGTTGAATGATCGCCGCCGCCGGCTCGACGAGGTCGAGGAAATGATCAATCTTGCGACAATGCGCGACAAACAGCTTCACAGTCTGTCCAAAGGCATGAAACAGCGGGTGACGCTGGCGCGAGCGGTGATCGCCGACCCGGAGGTGCTGATACTGGATGAACCGGCCGCCGGTCTCGATCCGCGGGCCAGGGTTGAACTGCGCAACCTGTTGACGGCGCTGCGTGATCGCGGCAAGGCGATCTTATTGTCCAGTCACATTCTTTCCGAGTTGGACGATGTCTGCGACTCGGTGGTCATCATCGAAAAAGGCCGTCTGATGCGTACCGGCAAAGCCGGCGAGTGGAACGCGGCGGCGGCGAACCGGTCGGTTATGCTGAAAATCCGGCTGCTGTCCGATCCCGGTTCGGCCGAAGCCGTGCTGAAAGAAATGGCTGAAGTAATGGAATGTCATGTCGGCGGCGACCGGACGCTGCTGGTTAAGCTCTCCGGCGGCGACGAGGCGGCGGCGGTTCTGCTGGCGAAACTGGTCGGCTCCGGTGTCCGGGTGTGCGGCTTCGAGCGCGGCGAAATCGGGTTGGAGGACTTTTTTATGCGGGCTACCCGCGGCGAGGTGCAATAATGGAAGAAAACTGGCTCGATCGTTTTGATGACCGGCTCAATCCGGTGCTGGTCAAGGAGCTGCGGCAGTCGGTCGGCGCGTTGTTTATTCTGTCCGGGCTGATGCTGATCGCGCTTTTGGCGGCGCTCTATCTGACCGTGCTGGTCAGACCGGACCAGGCGGATGACATGTTTGACGCGATAACCGTGATATTGGGGCTGGCATGGCAGGTTTCGGCGGTGATGTTCGGGCTTAGGTTCAGCAGCGAGCGCTCCGGCGACGACGACCTGATCTTCATTACACCGCTGTCCCCCCTCCGGATGGTGGTCGGCAAACTTTGTTCGATCCTGACGGTTGACCTTTTTTTCCTCTTTCTGGCGCTGCCGTTTATTTTCTCCGGCTATGTGCTTTCCGGTGTGGGAGCAACGGAGATTTTCAGCGCGCTGCTGCTACTTGTCATCATAAGTTTGCCGGTGTCCGCCCTGAGTTTGATGCTCGGCGGTATCCGGACGCGGAACCGCAACCGCAACGGCATGGTGATCTTTGCCGGATTCTTCGGACTTGGGCTGTTATCTCTGCTGCCTGAAGCGCAGTTTTTCAATGTAATGAGTTTTTTCAATGCCGGCGTGATATCGCTGGGGACTACGGCGGTTTTTCTTTTGTTGGCGGTGGGGGCGCTGATCCCGGCGGGCGGCAACCGGACGTTTGCCGGGAAAATCGCGGCGGCGGTTACGGTGGCGGCGATAACCGCGATGAGTTTCATGCCGCAGCAGCACAAGATTGAACTGCCGCTTTCTGCCCTGCTGCTGACGGTGTTTATGGGGCTGGTCGGATGTTTCGAGCCGCTTGCGCCGTCCTCCCGGATACTGTCCGGCGTGCCGCGGACAAAGCTGCTGCGTCCGCTGTACTTTCTGTTTTCCGGCAATGCGTTGTCCAGTCTGTTATATTTTCCGCTTCTGGCGGCGGTTGCGCTGATCCCCGGCTGGTGCGGAATCTCCGAAGCGAAAAAAAGCGTTCACGAAATGCTGACGCTTTGCCTTTGCATCTGGGGATATGTGATGCTGGTTTTACTGTTTCGCAGGCTTTTTGCGTCATTTGGCATGAAGCGCGAGAATGTACCCGGCACGGCGTTCGCAGTGGTGGCGGTGCTGGTGTTTACCTATTCGCTGTTCGGCATGATTACGATTGAAAATCTTGGCGTCAGCGCTGGACTTCTGTGTTTTTCACCGGTGGTTCTGACCGTTGCGGACGATGCGTCAACCGGGATTCTCGGCGGCATTTTTATGTGCGTGGTTTTTGGCGTGGCGTTGATGCCGCACCTGTGCCGG
>JAEWSS010000127.1 GCA_023459755.1 Verrucomicrobiota bacterium
GTCCAGCGCCGGACCGGACGCGCCGCGCCGGTAGATTTGAAACTCCACGTTGAACCTGCCGTACTTCAGCCGCCACATCAGATGCGGCGGAAAGCCGTGCTCCATAAGCAGCACCGCCGCGCCGGACGCCTCAAACTCGTCAAACAGCGGTTCGGGAGAAGCGAAGAAGAACAGATCGGCGTCCAGCCAGGCCAGACGGTCAATCTCCGGCGCCGCCGAAAAAATATAGCGCGGCAGAACCGGACTCAGAGTAAAAATATACTCCGCCCAGTTGCGGGAAGAACGGCACGCGGCGAACTCCGGGTCGAATTTTTCTACCTCGGACAGCGGAATCGCGGTGATTTTTTCACCGTCGGCGGCCAGTGTCGACACAATTTTATAAGCACCGTCGTCCAACGCGCAGACATGGAGGCGAAAATCGACACCCAGTTTTTTCAGCGACCGGAAAAGCGTAATCCCGGTCACGGCGTAATTAAAATCAAAGCAGGTGAAAAATTCATATTCGGCCATATTGCGTCAACTCCTTGAAGCGGTCATTCCCGTCGCCGACCGCGTTTTTTCACCGAACCACAAAGCGAGTTTTTTACGCAGACGTTCGGTCAGCGGACGTTTGCGGTAAAGCAGATCGAACAACGCCATGTCGAACCGGTCGTCAAACTCCGGCGCGACCGGATGGACAAGCGGTTCGGGCAGCGGACTGAGTTTGAGATTCAGCGCGCCGTCGCGCATTTCGTGCATCGCGTCGAATCCGATGTTGGTGACCAGATTGAACCTGGGAACCACGGTGAAGGCGCGGCGGCGCAGAATGGCGTAGAGCCATTGAAAGTCCCACGTCTCAAACCCCGGAGCGTGGCGGTGCATCCGGTCGAAAATAGCGGTCCAGCGGCGACGCACCGCCGGAGCGGACGGAAAAATTTCGGCAAGTTCGCCGCCGCGGCGGAAATCCGGATAACTGTTCATGTCGTAATCAAAATGCCGCCACGCCCGCCGCCAGGTCGCCCATCCCCACGACAGCGGATAACGCGAAAACCGGTACGAGGCGGAAGAGGATGACGGAAAATCGATAAAACTGTCACCGGAAACATGCATCACCCGGTCGTCGGCGGCGTAGCGCTCCAGCATGGCGGAGGCGAAGCGAAAGAAGTCGATACCGGCCACACAGTCATCCTCAATTATCGCGCCGGATTCGACCTCGGAGAAAAACCAGTCAATCCCGGCGGTTACACCGGGACCGCATCCGGAATTTTTTTCCCGAAAACAGGTTTTGAGTTCGCACTCCCAGTTTATACCGGACGTAATGATATTCCGCGCCGCGGCACAGCGTTCCGCTTCGCCCGGATGATCCGGACGCGGTCCGTCTCCGACCACAAACAGCCGTTTCGGTTTTGCGGCGGCGATCGCGGCAAAACTTTTCGCCGTCGTTTCCGGCCGGTTGAAGATCAACAGCAGCACCGGCATGTCTTCAGCTTTGTTCATCGCCACGCCCCTCTAAAAAATTCCGACAGCACCGCGCGCCGCCGGGCGAAAAATCCGCGCCAGGTGAATCCGGCCGGCTTCCCCTCCGGCCACGGACTCTTTTTACGGAAATCCCAGTAAAGTTGTCGCCACGGATGCGGACACCCGTATTCCCACGGTTTACCGTAGGAAAAGTGGACAATGCCGGGATTGCGCCGGGCGGCCTCAAGTTCTTCGCGGCGGCAGACGGCAAATTTACCCCAGTAACGCGAATCGACAACACCGTGATTGACGTTCCAACGCGGATCAAGCAGGCCGAAACGACCGTTAAGCACCGCGTTCAAACTGTCCTGATCGTGAAAAAGCTGACCGGAACCGAACCGGCGCGACCGCTCGAACACCACCGCGGAAAATCCGTCGCGCCGCCATTTTTCAAGATTCATCACCATAACGCCGGAATTGAAATACGGCGTTTTTGCGTCCATTCCGATTTTTCCCTTGAAGTCGGCGGCGGCTTCCTCGGCGGCGTAAAGATAAAAGTCGTCAGAATATTCCGCCTCAAGCAGCGGCGAAAGCGACGAAGCCGCCACCGTGTCGGTGTCAAGATAAAGCACCCGGTCGTCCGGCAGAACGTCGGCCGCCAGCAGACGCAGATACGCGGTGCGGGTAATGTGTCCGCGCGCCGGCAGACCGGCCAGCTGTCCGCCTGGAATCATCACCGCCTCGGACACCGCCAGCTTCGCCAGATTCTCCGGCGACATCCCGGTGTGCAGCAGCACGGTTTCCGCCTCCGGGGCATGCTCGCGCAACGAGGCCAGCAGAACTCCGGCGTGAATCGCGTAAATATCGTCGGCGGCAATGACTATGCGCATCACATCACACCTCCCGCGTCGCGCAGAACGCGCACCATCGTCAGCGGATTAAGCGAACGCCAGTAAACCCCGACAAAAAAGTTCAGCCGACGGAACAAGAGCGGCATGGCAACCACCAGAAACACCGAAGTCGCCAGCGACGCCCACGCCGCGCCGAATGCGCCGTAAAGCCGTATCAGCAGCAAATTGGCCGCCACGTTGAACACCGCTCCGGACAGCGAGAAAAACAGCGAATATATCTGCAGATTTTCCGTGTAAAGATAGTAAGTCATCGCCGTTCCCCACGATAAAAACAAAAGCCGCCAGACAATGACCGCGAACAACGGATAGGACGCGCGATAGGCTTCGCCGTAAAGCCAGATCATCGCCACCCCGCAGCATAACAGCACAATCGTGGCGGCGACACCGCCGTAAAACATCAGCGAACAAAAACCGTCGAGTCGGCTCCGATACAGTTTTTCGTCGATTTTTTTAGCATTGAGCAGCGCCGGAAACAACGCCGCCCCGGTCAACAGCGGAATAAAGAAAAACGCCTCGGCGGTTTTGACCGCCGCCGCATAAATTCCCAGCGTCTCCGCTCCGAGCATCCGGTCCAGCATCGGCTGATCGATCCGCATATACAGCGTCACCGCCAGCCCGGACAGCAGCAGCGGCCACGAGGCTTTCAACAAATTTCCGGCCTCAGATGAAGAAAAACGCCAGCCGGACATCCGCCCGCCGCCGTCCAAATAGAACCGCACAAAAAACACCGCCTCCACCAGCCACAACAACGGCTCGACCGCGGCAAACCATACCAGCGGCGCGTTTTTCCACGCCAGCACCAGACGAACCGCCGAACACACCAGCACCGCCGCCATCTGCGACACCGCAATACATCTGCCCTTCACCAGCGCCTGAAAATACATCTCCAGCACGGTAAGCGACTGAAACAGCACTCCGCTCAGCACGATCATCACCAGCACCGCCGTCGACTTTGGCGTTGCGGTAAAAAAAAGTATGGGAAGCGCCGCCAAAAGCACCGCAAACGCGGCGGCCAGTTTCAGAATGAACGCCGTTCCGAGCAGGCGTTCGCCGTCCGCCGGACGGTTGACCAGTTCGCGCACCAGTATCGCATCCATTCCCAGCGGCGCCACGCCGGCCAGGATCGCGGCGTAACTCAGGATGTTGCTCAGCGCCCCGAATTTTTCCGGCCCCAGCTGACGCAGAACGTAGATGCCGACAAAAATTCCGGCGGCCACCCTCACCGCCTTTTCGGAAAACAGCCACGCGGTGTTGGCGCCGTATTTCCGGACGCCGTCCGCGACCAGCAACCGCCACAGCCTGTTCATTTGCCGCCCGCCTCGTTTTGCGGCGCGCCAAGCAGACGCTCGTTGTAAAAAATCGTTCCGCCGACCACAAACCCGGGAACCGCGAAAATCCCGACCACCGGAACCGCCAGAATCAGCGACGCGACAAAACCGAAACTCCACAGTTCTCCACCGCCGCGCCGGAACAGCGTCCGGTACTCCGCCAGTTGACCGTGCAGCAGCAGAGGACTCCACAAATATGAACATCCGACCCGACTGCCGATCAGCGCCGGCGCGATCAGGAATCCGAACCCCGGCACAAACAGACCGACCGCGGCACCGGCCAACGCCAGCAGCAGCGTTCCCGCCGCAAACCGCGAAGATTTCCAGACGCAGTCAAGATTTCCCCGCCAGTCCGTCCGCTTCGCGGTTCTCCGATACAGGTCATGTTCAACCCGAGCCGACAACCCGTCAAAAAAC
>JAEWSS010000128.1 GCA_023459755.1 Verrucomicrobiota bacterium
ATTTTATCGCTCCACCGTTGACCTCAATCCGATCCGGCGCAGCCTGATTAGTCATACTATTTGCGGCGTCCGCGCCGGCGCTTGACCATATACGCGCTCAAGGCGCCGCCAACCGCCAGCGAAGACAACACGCCCGGCAGCGGCATTCCGGTCGGCTTGTTCTCGCCCGGCGCCTTGCCGACCACCACATTGAACGACAACGAGCCGCCCCCGTCGGACGGCCCCCATCCCGGACGACTGTCAATATATCCCATCGACACCGATGTATTATTCTTGCCGTTGTTGCCCTCATAAACCGCGTAACGGTCGTCATGCTTGTCACCGCGGTAGTAGGAGTCGAGATAATTGCCGTTCTCGTCCTTCATCCAGAACGCAATGGTGTCGCCTCGGTTGAAATCGCCCAGCTGCGCCGATCCGCCGGAAGTCAGCTGGGCGGTGTCGATCGCGCCGCCGACATACTTGCCGTTCTCCATCAGCGGATTGCCCTGCTTGTCGATCTTGTAATAACCGAATCCGGTAATGCCGGCCGGCAGCGTACTCGATCCGTTTACTGTGATGTGGAGCGACAGCGAACCGTCCACTTTGAACCCGACGCCCTTGTTCGGATTTACGCGGGTAATCTGGTTGGCCGCCGACAATCCCAAGCCGATCAAAACGCAGGCCATTGTAAAGATGATTTTTCTCATTCGTCACCTCCCGGTAAAAAAATACACTTCTTTAATATATTTGAATATATCATATCGGACAATGTTTGTCAAGTTTTTTTCCATTTATTTGTCCGGTTGATCCGCTCCGGAAATCCGATCGACAAAGTCTGCAAGTCTTTTTTCCGCAGTAGTTTGACCGGAGACTCCGTCAATTGCCGTGGACAGCAGAACAGTGCGCCAGCCCTGCGCTCTGCCACGCCGGAAACGCATAAAACTCCCGGTAGCAAAGCCGGGGCGCTCATACCATGCCCACACCAGAACCCGCCGTCCGTGCTTTTCCGCGATAAGCGAATTGACCTGAAGTTTCCGGCCGCCCGACAGCTCCACCTCGCGCAAAACATCCGTCTCCACCGCAAAGCCGCCCGCCCGCAGACAGTACCCGGCCGGATGTATCTGATGCACGTCGGCAATCCGGCTCACCTCCAGAACGTCGATTCCGCCATCGTCCGGCGCAACAAAATAGTAGCGATCGACGGTTGACCCGGCAAAGAAACGGCGGTCAACCTCGTCCGGTTCAAACCGACGCCCAAGATACTCCGGCGCCCCGGTTCCGGAAAAATCCGGATTCACTTCGTCATAACGCCGCCACTGCATGCCGCCTGAAAAGTAGACTGAAAGACTCAACAGCGCAACGGCCAGAAACGCCACACTCTCAGGAGACATCATAAAATTCCAACGTCTGATCGCCGCCAGCCAGACCATCGCAAGTCCGCAAACCGATGTTTTGACAATCCATGGCTCAAGCCCGGTAAAAACGCCAAGCCAGTACCCCAGTCCCGGTATAGTCAGCAACAACACGGTGAACGCCGGAAGAAAACGCCACGCCGTCCGCCAGCCGCCAAGCAGCCACGCAGCCGACCACCACAGCCCGATTCCTCCGGCCACCACCGCCGCATTGACGTTCATAAAAAATCCGCCGACGTATATCACCGCCGCCGGCACAACCGCGAACAACGCCGACCACGCACAGCGCTCATTGCTCTTAAACGCATTCGGCGACGACCACCCCAGCATCGTCAGAAACAATATCAGAAACACCCAGTTGACGCGCTCCAGCGGCGACTCGAACCATGGCCCCCACATCCGCACCGCCGCAAATCCCGCGCACATCCAGAACAGGACAAGTTTTGTTTTGCAGTTCATCGTTCGCCATCTCCGCCGCTTTCCGGTTCATCGCGGAATGACCGGCGCACCAGCCACAACATGGCAACCGCCAGCAGAACAAAACCATATCCGGCAGTCATGTGTACCTCATATGCCAGCGCCCGTTCCCCGAACAGCAGAAACAGCCACGTCATAACCAGCAGACGCACGATATTGGCCGCAACAACAACCGGAATCAAACTAAAGAAATAAAGCGTTTTTTTCCACCACTGCGCCGTACGCAGATCGCCGAGCAGCAGCCAGGCGATCAGCAAAAGCACGCCAAGCTGACCGATTCCGCTGCAAACGTCGGTGATCGCCAGACGATCCTCCCCGATTAAAATCGACGTTTGCTCCAACCCGGCTCCGCACCCGGTCAGCCGCAGCAGCGCAACCGTGAAAAACGCCGACATCAACCGCAGCGGATAACCGGCCGACAACAAAATCGGCTCCTGAAAAGGCAGAATCAGAAAGTCCAGCACCAGCAGCGGCCACAATTTCAGCGCAGACCACCCCGTCAGCCGCAGACCGCCGGCAAACACGATCAACAACAGTCCGCAATTGCGCAAACCATCCATCCCGCGTCCGGCCGGCACGCCACAGATTAGCACCACCGCGCCGGCCGCCGCCGCCCACGACGCAATCTTAGTCGCGGCATTTCCGGCAAACGCCGCGTTCCGGACGCTCCGCCAGGTCATACCCGCCGCCAGAAGCGCCAGCGCCAGCGAATCGTCCCAGGCTCCGGCGGCCGACAACGCCGACACCACGCCGAAAATGCAGGCCGCCGTCAGCATTGCGCACAAAAATATTCCCGACGGATTATTTCGCACCGTGTCCGCCTTTGAGCGTTGCCTTGTCGGCATACTCAAGCGCCACCCGGTTTTCCGGGAACCGCTTGTAGAGTTCACCGCAGTATTCACGGCATTCCCCGTATTTTCCAGCGTCGAACGCCTGTTTTATCAACGCCTCGACGGAACCGACCCACGCGGCGTTAACCTGTTCATCCGCATCGCCGTTAAGCATTTTGTCCAGCACGCGCTCCGCCATCTCATATTTTCCCGATTCGTAAAGCCGCAGGCCGTAAACCCGTCTGGCGGCGGCACTGTCGTCGGTTTTCCACACGTTTTCCGCCTCGTCGAGCGCGGCCTGCCGATCGCCGGAGGCGGCCAGAAGTTCGGAAAGATTAAGCCCGATCACCTCAGGATCGGAATAAAACGGCTTGAGCCGCCGATAAAGGTCTATCGCATCACGGTTTTCGCCGGCCACACCGAGAATCCCGGCCATACGAAACAGCAGCTCGGCGTCCTCCGGCTTATGTTCGTCCAAAAAATCGGCGGCCAGAATGCGACGAACACCGTCGATCGCCGCCTTGTTGTCGCCCTTCAGGATTGCCGCCTCCGCCGCGATCAACGGCTCCAGCCGGGCGATGTCGGCTTTTTTATCGTCACGGTTCAGGCCAAGCAAAAATTCAAGACCGGCGGCGCGGGAATGGCGAACGCAAAACGCCAGATAGTTTTTCACCGCGCCGGAATCGGCCGGAAAATCGGTCAGAAGTTCCTGAAATTCACGGTCGGCATCGTCGATCCGCCCCAACCCCTCAAGCGCAATCACCTGCTGAAGCACCACCGCCGGAGTGCGGTTGCCGTTGTCGAGGTTGCGCACAGTCAAACTCAACATTTCGGCAAAATCACCGTGCGCCATAGCCTGCATGGCGGCCACATCCAGCACGGTCGGATCGTTCGGAAAATCCTTCAATGCGTTTTGCAGCTCCAGACGATCCACCGCGCCGCTGCGCATCCCGTCCAACAGCAATGCGCGGGTCAGCAGCAGGTTCGGAGCGCCGGGAGAAATCAACACCCGCGCCAGAGACGCCAGCCGGGTTATTTCCTTCTCCTCATAAAGCCGCACCGCCAAAGGCAGCACCAGATCATAGGCATACGGATAAAGATAGTTCAGCCGGGGCAGTCCGCGTATGGTTCGGATCAAGCGCACCACCTGAGGGACATTATCGTGGCGGACATAGGAGGAAAGCTGGATCATCACCGCCAGCGATGAATTAAAACTTTCGTCAAGTTTCGGCACAAATTCATCTACTTTGGCGTCATTCCCGTTAAGATAAGCCGTCAGTGCGTCAAGATAACAGCCGGTCATCAGCGCCGGTTTTCCGCCGGTCCGGAAGAACCCGGCAAGTTTTTCTATTCCGGCGATATCTTTTGTATAAGCCAGCGACTCACCGTAATTCACCGCCGACTTCAAGGTCAGCCCGAACAACATCGCCTTCTCATAAACCGAGACCGCGGCGGCAAAATTTCCGCTGTCAAAATAGAAATCGCCCAATATCGGCAGACCGGCTTCCGGGTTGAGTTCCGCCACTTTTTTCAAAACGGTTTCAGCCTTGGCAAACGCTCCGGAATCGATGTCAAGTTTAGCCAGCATCAGCAGAGCTTCGCACGCCGTCACGTCATCGGACGAAGCGGCGAACGCCTCCAATTTTGCGCGAGCCTCCGGGGTGTCCGGTGTATTCTCGCCAAACATAAACAACAAAAGTCCGGCCAGCGGCGATTCCGCGGCGGCGCCTTTCGGAAGCTTCAAAAACAGCTCCTGCGCCGTCTTCTGCGAGCCGACCCGCAGTTCGGCCAGCGACCGCAATTCCAAAACATCGGCTCGATCGGCAAGCTCGTCAGGCAAATCCGCGGCCAGAGTCAGCACCCCGCGATACTCCCGGCCTTCGGACAGGGCGCGCAGCGCATTGAAGCGATATTCGACGTTGTACGGATTAAGCAACGCGGCCATGCTCCATACCTCGGAAGCGTCCCGCCAGCGTTTCTGTTTTTCCAGCAGTTCGGCAAATCTGACCACAAGTTTTTCATTGTCACGATCGGCCAGAACACAGTAACGCAGCACCTCCTCGGCTTTATCGTAATCGCCGGCTGCAATCATCCGCTCCGCCTCGTTTATCCGCCCGACCCGACGGTAATGGCGGACGGCAAAATAACCGGCAATCAGCGACGTCGCAACCACCGCCACCGCCGCCCCGACCAGCACAACCCGCTTAAGCGCTCCGGAAAATACTGTGTTTTTATCTTTATTTGCCATATTTCCCCCTCTGTTTTCGCTCCTTCAACCATCCTTTGCACATATTGCGGCGCCGCCGGATCCCGCAGAATGATCGCCGCTTCCACTATTTACGATATACCGCGACCCGAATCACGTCAAATTTTTTTTAAAAAAATTAAAAAAAGTTGCATCGCCGCGCCGTTTATTTCATTGACAAAACTCCCATCAATGCTATTTTTATTCGAGTGGAAGAAAATATATAAACTATTGGGCGACCGAATATATGAAACTATTTCATTTTTCCGCCGCAAACAACGCCCGGCCTGAAAAACGGTTGATGCTCTACATCGCGCCGCCGGTTCTGGCGGCGACGGTGCTGCTTTTTTATTTTTCAGACGGTAAAGACGATGCGGAGACTCGCGGCGGATATCGCATTCCGATCGACGAGGCGGCGCAGCGTATGCCGGACGGCGCCTCCGACGTCAAATATTATTTCAGCCCCACCTTCACCGCGTTTGAATTCAACACCGACGAACCGACGTTCAAAAACTGGGCCGCCGCCTGGAGTCCGCGCGAAATCGCCGCTCCGGTTAAGATCAAACGCCACAACTATATGGGCGACGCCGCCGACCAGTCCGCCGGGCCGGACGAAACCGTCGTCGTTTCCGGCCTCACCGCCGGAGCGATGAAACCGGACGGAACCGGAGAAATGGCGGTCTTTGACCGCACCGCCCGACGCGCCTACTATTTGAACATTCCATAAGAACCGCGGACAAAAAAACCGACCGCATTGAAATGCGGCCGGTTTCGATCGTGTCGCGCCGGATTCACTGCGCTCAGTCAAGCGCGGAAATACCCAGCAGATAATACGGAATGCCTTTGCCGTTGACCGTGATTGAAACAATCTTCTTTTCCGGCGACGGGTTGTCCCAGGAGAAACACCATGCCCGCACCGGGCGACCGTCCACCATCCATTCGGCGCTGCGGTGTTTGGGCAGCATGGTGTTATAGTC
>JAEWSS010000129.1 GCA_023459755.1 Verrucomicrobiota bacterium
GTCTTGCCGCGTTTTTTCAGCATCAGAATCAGATCTTTGACTTCGCGGCATCCCAGCGGATCGAGTCCGCTGGTCGGTTCGTCAAGAATCAGCAGCGCCGGGTCGTTAATCATGGCCTGAGCCAGCCCGATGCGCCGCGCCATGCCTTTGGAAAATTCACCGACCCGGCGGTTGCGGGCGTGGGTCAATCCGACCATTTCCAGCAGCTGCTCAATGCGCAGCTTGCGTTCGGCGCGCGACAGATTGAACAGCGAACCGAAAAAGTCCAGCGTCTCCTCCGCGGTCAGATACTTGTAAAGGTAGGAGTCCTCCGGCAGATAGCCGATCTCCCGCTTGGCGTCCACCGCGCGGGGAGACTTGCCCAGCACGGTCAGCTGGCCGGCATTCGGATACAGCAGCCCGAGAATCATTTTGACCGTGGTCGATTTTCCCGAACCGTTCGGCCCGAGAAGTCCGATCACCTCACCCTCCCGCACTTCAAAATCGATATCATTGACCGCCTTGGCTTTCGGACGGTTCCAGAAGTCGCGGAACACTTTGGTCAGGCCGATGGCCTTTACCACAATTTTTTTGTCTTGCGTTGTTTCGCTCATTTTTTACCCTCGGAGGTTGTATTGCGCCCGACGGCGGTCTTCTGCTCGGCCAAAGTAAGCTCCTCGCCGGTGCGCACCAGCCGCGCGCTGTTGAAAATCACCAATATCGAACTTGCGGTATGGATCATCGCGGCCCACACCGGAGTCATCATTCCCAACAGCGACAGCACCGTCCCGCCGGCCACAATGACCAGCCCCAGCAGCAGATTCTGAGAAATTATCATCCGCGACCGCCGCGACAACACCAAAAGCAGCGGTATACGACGCAGATCATTGGTCATCAACGCAATTGACGCACTGTTAATTGCGATGTCGCTGCCGATTGCGCCCATGGCAATGCCGAGGTCGCCGGCCGCCAGCGCCGGAGCGTCGTTCACGCCGTCGCCGACCACCGCGGTAATCATATTTTTCTTGAGTTTTTCAACGTATTCGACCTTGTCCTCCGGCAGACATTCACTGCGAAATTCATCGATCTGCAGACTTCCGGCGATAGTTTCGGCCACACTGGCGCGGTCACCGGTAACCATGGCGCAGTGCCTGATGCCGAGTCCGCGCAGTTCGGTCAGCATTTCCGGAGCCTCGGCGCGCAGTTTGTCCTTGAGCCCGACCCAGCCGATCACCACTCCGGAGACCGCAACATAGACCACGCTCATACCTTCCGACTCTTCGCTCTCATGCGGCGGAACCTGAATTGCGTGCGCTTCCAGATATGCGGCGCGGCCAACCACACAGGATTCGCCGTCCACCTTGGCCGTTACCCCCTTGCCCGGAGTCTCGGTAAAATCGGAGGCTTCCCCGAGTTTCAGACCGGCCTCCCCCGCCAGCTTCTGAAGCGCCAGCGCGGTCGGGTGGTTGCTGTGAACTTCGGCGCTCGCCGCGTAACGCAGCAGTTCGGCCGGCTTTATTTCGCCGTTCGGCTGAAGTTTCACCACCGACAGTAACCCGTCGGTCAGCGTGCCGGTTTTGTCGAAGACGAAGGCGCGCACTTTAGCCGCCAGTTCAAGGTGGCTGACGTTTTTAATGAAAATGCCCAGCCGGGCGGCGGCAGCCACTGCCGCGACCACCGCGGTCGGCGTTGCCAGCACCACCGCGCAGGGGCAGGCGATGACCAGAACGGTTATCACGCGATCCAGCTGATAGTCGCTCAATATCCAGGCGATACCGGCCAGCATCAGCACGGTCGGCGTATAGTATCCGGCATAACGATCGATGATGCGGACGATCGGCGTCCGCGACTGTTCGGCCGCCATAATCATATCTTTGACCTTGCCCAGCGTGGTATCCTCGCCAATGCGGGTGACGGTTAGCTCAACCATACCGGTAAGGTTCATGGTTCCGGCGTACACTTCGTCGCCCGGACCCTTTTCAAGCGGCATTGATTCGCCGGTGATCGAGGCCTGGTTGACCGTGCTGGCGCCGGAAACGATCTTAGCGTCAACAGGAAAGTTTTCGCCAGGACGAACCCGTATCTGGTCGCCGAGCGCCAGTCCGGACACATCGATGTCACTCTCGACACCGTCCACCACCCGGTGCGCGGTGGTCGGGGTCAGCTTGATAAGCTCTTCAATCGACCGCTGGGCGCCGGACGCCGTGCGCGACTCGATAATAATGGTCAGCAGCAGAAAGAAGGCCACCACGCCGGCGGTCTGATAATCGCTTCCGGCAAACGCCGCGAGAATCGCCAGCGCCACCAGTTCGTTCATATGAACCTTGCCGTTCACCAAGTCGGTGATCGCGGTGATGAAAATCGGAACCGCCAGCACCAGCGCTCCGGCAATTGCACTGAACTGCGCGGCGTAACTCTGTCCGGGCAGCAGCCAGGAAAGCAGGAATGAATTCAAGGTCAAGATACCGCCAAAAAGCGCCGGTCCGATTCGCCAGGCCAGCTTTCCGGAAATTTTTCTTTCTATTTTATCGCTCATTGCTGTTGCGCTCCATTCTGGGGTTGCCCGGCCGCGGCGGCCTTTTTGATCTCTGGATTAAGTTTCAGACGAAGTTCCTTCATGCCGTCGCCGCCGAGGAAAAATTTTTCGCTTACGCCGGACATGGCTTCTCCGAGCACATCATAATAAAGCGCCACCAGAGTTGAATTGCTGTTTTTGTTGTATTCGGCCAGGATACTGTTGAAATAGATACTTTCCGAACGCAGCTGGGAAACGATCTGGCGTTTATAGCTGTCGGCATCCGCCAGCACTTTGGTGGCGCGGCTCTGCGCCTCGGTCTCGGTGCGAATGGCGAAGGCGTTGGCTTCGGTAATATAGGTGTCGCGCGTGGTGCCGGCG
>JAEWSS010000130.1 GCA_023459755.1 Verrucomicrobiota bacterium
GATGATGGAGTTCACTTACGAGGGAATGGTGCGCTACGGTTTCGGGTTTTACAATCCGAATCATGCGGCGGCGCTGATCTGTGCGCTGATGCCGTTTTTGTGGGCGGCATTGGGACATTGGAGGCATGTCGCATTTCGTATCGGTGTCGGCGTGGCGATGTTGCTGTTGATGGCGGCACTGGCCATGACGTATTCGCGAAGCGGATTTTTGATTCTGGCCGCCGAGGTCGGGGTCTTTTTCCTGTTGACGAAATCGAAGAACTGGAAGCTGGCGTTGGGAATACTTGCGGCCGGACTTGTCGTCTGTATCGCCGGCGGCGTGGCGGCGCGTTTCGTACTGGACAAGTCGTTGACGAATCGCTTTGACATTTATCTGGCGGGTTTGAGACTGTTTGCCTGGAATCCGCTCGGGGTCGGGCTCGGCAACTCCGGCGCGGTGGCTTCGGCGTTTCTGTTGCCGGAGCGGATCGTCTGCCGGACGCTGGTAAACAGCCATTTGACGTTGCTGACGGAGTTCGGAATTGTTGCGGGGGGCGTCTGGTTCGGGGCGATTATCTATGCGCTGTTGAACGGTACGAAGAAACCTGCGGCCTATGCGGCATTCACCGGTTTGCTGTTGGCGGCGGGATGTGCGAGTATTTTTGACTGGGATGTGTTGTTTGATTTTCGAGCGTTCGGAGAGCTAACCGTGCTGAATTATATTCTGTCCTGGCTGTTGCTGTTTTATTTTATCGGCTTGGCCGTGTATTTGAGCTGGGGCAGGGTGCGAAGAACCAATCTGCTGATAACAGGGGTAAGTGTACTGTTTCTGATGTTTTCCGGTTTAAGTTTTGCACTTCTGCCGGGGCCGGAAACCCCATGCATCGTGGGACGCGAGTTCGCGGCCTGCAGCAAGGCAAAACCGCAAATCCTGGTGCTGTACGACAATTCCTGCGATTTGCGCGCCGCAAAAAATCTGGTTTCCCGGTACTGGCCGGAGTACGGCGCTGTTATTCCTTTACAAACATGGCACCTGCGGAATGTTGTTCCGGAATTCGGGGTGGATAAGGTTTTGCTGATCGGCAAATGCAGTGACTTTGCCGAACGTTTTCCACAGAGCGAAGTTATTCTCTACATGCCGTCCGAATATCATAAATTGACCGGCAACATCCGCGAAATTCATATTCCGCCCTTTAATCCCGGTTATCGTGAGTTGAAAGCCTCTGCCGCGGCATTGGATATACGGATTCACGAAATTTAAGGAAAATACGATGAAGGATTCTATTCCCGACAGTGAATTGGAAATTATGAAGTTGCTTTGGGGGAACAACGCTCCCATGACCGCGCCGGAAATAGTGAAAAATATCCGGCTGACTCACGCATGGAAAGAAACGACGATTCAAACCTTGCTGACACGCCTGCTGAAAAAAGGTGCGGTACGACAGGATGGTTCGAAGCGTTCTTATCAATATTTTCCGTTGATCTCGCAGAGCGAATATCAGGTGATTGCATGCAATCACCTGATAAAACAAGCTTTTGGCGGCAATATCGATAATTTGATGAATTTTCTGCTGAACTCAAATTTATTGGTCGACGATAACCGGAAAAAGACATAGGATTACTGTAGGTTACCGATATTTCAGGTGAAATTTGCCTTTATTTTCAATTTACGCCCGTCGATCAGACGGCTGTGTCATGAATTTTGTGTAAACACCTTTTTTGTCTAAGCGCCGTAAGGCGCGCTATCATGAAATCTACACCGCCATTCTCGCCATGTCAAATGGCGAGTCCCGAATTCTCCCCCCACGGGGTTTATTCCGATACAGCCGCCGTGGAAGGTATTGGACGCGTAGCGTTCAATGCCGAGTAGGAGGAACAGCCGCAGGCTGATTCTTTTGAGTCTGTTCATGTGAGTCGTCCCTCGAATTTGATCGCCATCTGGTTCAGGGCCAACTTCCAGTCCCGGATCGGCATGGTCCACTTCCGGGAAACGATTTTCACGCCAAGGTAAATCAGCTTGAAAACCGCCTCCTCATTCGGCAGAACCCCCCGGGTTTTCAACCCTTTGCGCAGGGTATGGTTCAGCGATTCAATGGCGTTGGTGGTGTAAATCGCCTTGCGGATATCCTTCGGATACTCGAAAAACGGAATGATATTGCTCCAGTTGCTCAGCCATTGCCTGGAAATCGTCGGATATTTCGCGTCCCAGCGCTCCCCGAACGCCGCCAGCGCGTCTTCCGCCAACTCCAGCGTGTCCGCTCCGTAAATCGCCTTCAGGTCGCCGGTAACGGCTTTCTTGTCCTTATACGGCACGTAGCGCAGGCTGTTGCGGATCTGGTGGACGATGCACAACTGCACCTGAGCGCGGGGAAAAACGCTGTTTATCGCCTCGGGAAACCCCTTCAGACCATCAACACAGGCGATGAAAATATCCTCCACTCCGCGGTTTTTCAGCTCGGTTACCACGCTCAGCCAGAATTTGGCCCCCTCGTTATCGCTCATCCACATGCCCAGCAATTCCTTGTTGCCCTCCAGATTCACCGCCAGCGCCAAGTATACGCTGCGGTTGCGCACCGTTTTGTCCTCGCGGCATTTGACCACGATGCAGTCCAGGAACAGAATCGGATACACCGAATCCAACGGACGGTTCTGCCAGGCACGGACCTCGTCCATCACGTTTTCCGTGACGTTGCTGATCAGCTCCGGCGACACCTCCACCCCGTACATGTCTTTGAGGTGTCCCTGGATGTCGCGGGTCGTCATGCCCCGCGCGTACATCGACAAAATTTTGTCGTCGAAACCGTTGAAATGGCGCTGGTGTTTCGGGATCATTTGAGGCTCAAACGAGCCCGCGCGGTCCCGCGGAATTTCCACTGTCATCTCATCGTTTTCGGTCAAGATTTTCTTGCTCGAACTGCCGTTCCGACGGTTTGCCGTCGGTTTTTCCGCCGGCGAATTCTTTTCGTAACCCAGATGCTCCGTCAACTCCGCATCCATCGCGCGTTCGACCAAGCGCTTCGTCAACTCCTTCAGTATTCCGTTCTTGCCGATCAGATCCTCGGGATTTTTGTAATCCTTGAGCAGTTCATCCAACAACTTTTCCGAGATTGCCATAACTTTTTCCTTTCCTTGAGGTACTATACCTCCGTTATGGCGTTTACACAAAATTTTTTACAGACTCAGGAAATCTCACACCGAATTTTCAACTGCGTTTTTTAGGTTTATTTAAATAGCTGATTTTAGCCAACTTCATATTAAAACTCGCTTGATATTTTGGTTCCACTCTTCATATCAGTGCGGTTACATTGAGATGATTTTTCATTAGCGCATGCAATTTTCAGGGTTCAAGACTGGCTGCCAACTATACTCTCGCGTTTCCATCTGCAAATCTTACATTTCCCTTTTTCCCATGGCGTAGAAGTGCATGGTTTTCACTGCTATATCGCTGCAACGCGCAGTTTTGATGTTCATATTAAGTAAACTCATCACCCAAATTATTCTTTGAACGGTTGAAACCACCACATATCCATACCCCTAAAAATCAATTATATCAGCAACTTTTCCAGTCTCTGCATTGCTTTTGCCCATCTATCTTCTAGACACCACAATATAGATATTTTAAGTTCTTCGAATTCGTCATAGTATTTTGAATATAGACAGGTCTTCTTTACAAGTCCCCATATTCGCATATTTTTCAGTACTTCGCCTAGCATTATTAAACACTAAAATAATTGCAAATATCAACAAGCGGCAACCAACGCACTGAAAAACCGTGGTGCAAGCTCCGGCATGCGCTCTGCATGAAATTGTAGCCCCATCACCATCGGTTCGTCTAGACGCTCAATAACTTCTACAC
>JAEWSS010000131.1 GCA_023459755.1 Verrucomicrobiota bacterium
GGTCGATTCTGGTGAAATTATGCCTCGGCAAGCAATTCAAAACGCATGATTACACCGGTGTCATCAAATTCGACCCCGACCGGATTCAGCCGTTCAAACTCCGGCGGTATCCGCCATTTGAAATCGACCCGCCGCTCTTTCAGCAGTCTGGCAAGCACGGGGTCCAGCCGGAGATGTCCGGCGGCCTTCAGCGCCAAAGCGCTTTTGAAATCCCCGCCGGCCAGCTCAAACGGAAAATTGAAATGCAGCGTGTTGCCGACGCGCGTCGGCAGTGGATTGGAAAAACTCAGCTTGAACCGCAGTACAACCGGACGGGTGACCGACAAAACCACCGTCGCCGCCGCACCGTCGCCGCGCATACGTTCCACCACACACCAGTTCTCAATCGCCCGATTCAGCAGTTCCAGTGGAATCCGCAGTTCATCCGGATTTTTCAGATTGGCGTTTACAATGTCATACACAAGTTTCAAGTTGTCCATATCCGGCTCCGACAAAAAATTACCACCGCAGATATCCGCGATGAATTTTAACGACAATCTTTAAAACCGGCCGCGGTTCATCGACCGCACAACCGGGCAAATGACCTTCGCCGGGAAAGAACACCGCGAATTTTCCGTCGCCGATTACCAGTTCGGTAACCTTGTCGGCGGTCATCCGATAAAACGCGATGTCCTTTTCCGGTGAATACGGCACGGTCTCTTCCAAGTCGGCGCAGTCGCGGCAGCAGATGAGTTCGCGATTGCGCAGTGTCAGTTGAATATCCAGATAATCGTCATGGACTTCCAGCTTGGAAAAATCAGGAGATTTTGTGTCATAAGCCGCAACATTGGCATAACAGTCATCGCCGACGATCTGAAAACGGCCGGGCGAAGCCGACTGCGACGCCTTGATCAAAAAACTTTTCACCCGATCCCACACTTCCGGTGCAATGGCACGGTAACGGTCAAAATTGGCAAAATCATCATAGATCATTTTTCACTACTCCGGGATTGATCTCAATCTCATGTTTTGCGGCTTCGGCGGAAAGCGCCGAATTTACCGCCGATCGTATTTTCAAATCGGTCAACGACTTCTGCAGCGTCGGCGCCGCCTCCTTGCAGCTCAACAGTCTTTCCGGCGCATATTCGGCCAGTTTCACCGCCGCGGCATAGCGGTCAAGCAGCACCAGACATGCCGAGTTCTCCGGCGTCAGTTTACCGGCTGCCTCATTCATTTTACCGTCCGCCGCCAGCAGCGCCGCCTCGACTCCGGACAACCCGTCGTACTGCGTTTTCAGCAGATCGAACCGTTCACCCTGTTTCAGTTTAGCCGCGACCTCGCTCATAATCCGGTCGTTCTCCGGAGACCGCGGACGGGCGATCACCGCAATTTTCCGTTTTTCAGGCACGACGAACAATTGAAGATTGGCCGAATAAAACTCCTGTATTTCCGCCTCGTCAACGGTAATCTTCCGGTTAAACTCCTGATCCACCCAGCGTCCGGCGGCCAGCCGGAACCGGGTTTCCGCATCGGCGGCGCGCTTTTCAGCATACGCCTGCGCAGTCATACCGTCCGGCGGCTTGAGCCTTCCGGCGGTGATTTCGGTACGCAGGACTGCGGCGGTCGCCGCCGGAGAATCGTCAATTCCGGCGCGACTGTACAGCGCCGTCGCGCACAAATTGCGCGCCCGTTCCAGTGCGATCCGTTCAAGTTCGCTCCGTCGTTCCTCCACCGTCCCGGACATCGCCGCAACCAATATTTTGCCGTCCGCCGCCGAAATAATCTCGACTCCGTCGAATTTCAACACCGGCGCCTCCAGCGCAAGCTCTGGTGCGGCGGACGCGGTCAACACCGCACCGACCGCCGCCGCGAACAATACATTACGGACGTTTGTAAAGCGCATTGCGAACCGCTGCCGGCATCGCGGCCGAGCCGTTTTTCTTCTTCATTTCATATTCGTACTGGGCGCGCATAATTGACAAATCGCGGCCTTCGGTCAATCCGGCGTAATAAACATCGGCCAGCAGATCGGTCATCCCCATCCGGTTTTCGCGCACAATCATTTGCTCCAGCCGCGCCCGACCGTCAATCGCGGTGTTCTTCAGCAAAGCCGCCCGCTTGTCGGCAGCCAGCAAAGTATCCAGCCCGGTCAACGCCTGAGTGAGTGATGCGGACGTCTGTGCCGAGCGCACTCCGGCAACCGCGTCGCGCAGCGCCGCCACATACTGGAGGTCATTCAGCATCGCGTCGATCTCCTGATTCAGCGGGTTCAGTCTTTTGGCGTCTCTGGCGTACAGCAGTGCGCCGTCCAAATCGCCGGCGTCGAGCTTTTTCTGCGCTTCGGTGACCACGCCGTTGGTGATGATGATCTGCTCCATAAGCAGGGCGATCGGGTCGATCTGATCCCGATTGGACATCAGTTTACGATACTGGACCGCGGCCACGGAAAAATCGCGTTTTTCCATATTTCCGAACATCCGGTCAACCAGTTGCAGCCCCTCGATCGGCGGAGCCTGTTCCTTATCATCCGGCTCGCCGCAGCCGCACATTCCGCAGCATAACGCGGCCGCGCAGAAAAATCTTCCGAGTCCAGTCATTATCCGCCTTTCACTTTCCGGCGTTGTTCCGCCGGCTGAAAAAATTCCGCCGGTGGTAATGACGCGGTCAAACGCCGCCGGCATACATATTTATAACTATAACACTTATTCCTCAAAAGTCAAGACCGCCGCACCGATTACCGGTGTTGGCACCGTCATTTTTCCGCTTTGGACTTGACTGTGCGGACACCTTGCGGTATTTTAAAATACGCATTTCAACCGCGCGGCAAAAGGAGTATAACAATGTCTCAGCGTTTTTTAAGTATGAATATTGTTTCTGCGATATTTTCGGCAACCGCGGTCATGCTGACCGGATGCCGTTCGGTGCCGATGACCGACCGATCACAGCTGATGCTCACCTCGTCATCCTACGAAAACCGGCTCGGTGCGGAATCATACAGCGAGTATAAAAAACAGTATAAGCAGTCCGCCAATACGGAATACAACCAGGCGTTGACCCGGGTTGGCGCGGCGGTGAAGGCGGCGGCGCCGGAAAATGACTTTGAATGGGAGTTCATCGTCTTTGACTCAACCACCGAAAACGCTTTCTGTCTGCCCGGCGGCAAAGTTGCGGTGTTCAGCGGATTGATCGACAAAATGAACAACGAAGCGGAACTTGCCTGCGTTGTGTCGCATGAAGTGGCGCATGCCATCGCCCGTCACAGCGGCGAGCGCATGTCCTGGAGCCAGCTGCGCACACTCGGCGCAATCGGACTTGACCTCGGATTGGACAACGCCGCGGTAAATGAAATCTACGGCACCGGCACCGAAATCGGCGTCATGCTGCCGTTCAGCCGCAGCAACGAGTCGGAGGCCGACCAAATCGGGCAGCTGCTGATGGCGCGCGCCGGATACGATCCGCGGGCCTCGGTGCAGTTCTGGACGAGATTCGGCGGCGGCAAAAGTTCGTCCGTGATCGGCGATTTGCTCTCCACCCACCCATGCGACGCCGACCGGATCGCCGCCTTAAGCGCCAGTCTGCCCGAAGCAACGGCGGAATACAACAAGGCGAAAAAGCGCCGCGGCCTGGGAACCGTTTTCACCCGCTGACCGCCGGACGGCCAACGCGTCTATTTTTCCGGGCCGGGAGCGGCGCCGCCGTTTCCGGCCGCCAGATAATCGACCGCCATCATGGTGATGTCGTCGCTCTGTGGAGCGCCTTCGGCAAACGCGGTCAATTCGCCGCGCACCGAGTGGATAAGCCCGTCGGGGGTTCCCTCCGACCGGTCGAGCAGTTCAAGCAGCCGCGCTTCGCCGAACAAACGACCGTCCCGATTCTGCGCCTCGGTCACGCCGTCGGTGTAAAGGAACAACCGGTCGCCGGCCGAGAGCTGAAGCTCAATCTTAGTATAACGCGACTTGGGTGACGCCCCCAGCACCAGCGACCGTTTTATCCTCAAATATTCCCACGCGGCGCCCGCTCTTTTCAGCAGCGGCGGATTGTGTCCGGCGTTGACGCACTCAAGTTGTCCGGTCTTGAGGTTCAGCACCGCCGCGAACGCGGTAACGAACATATTCGCCCGGTTGTTGCCGCAAAGTTCAAGGTTGGCGGCGGCGCAGGCGGCGGCCAGATCCATTCCGATGCCGACGAGATCCTTTAACAGCGTCTTGGTGGTCATCATATAGAGCGCGGCGGTGATACCCTTGCCGGAAACGTCGGCGACGATCAACGCCAGACGGTCTTCATCGATCATGAAAAAGTCGTAGAAATCACCGCCGACCTCCTTGGCGGTGTACATGGCGGCAAACAGCTTCACGCGGGAATTGTCCGGGAACTCGACCGGCAGGGCCGACGTTTGAATGGTGCGGCCGACTTCCAGTTCGGCGTCGATCCGGCGGGCCTCGGTTTCAATCGCCTTTTTCAGCGCGTCCACCGTGGTGTTGATGCCGCTGGACAATGCGGCGAACTCCGCGGTGGTCGCCACCTCAATCCGTTCGTTCAGGTTGCCGTTGGTGATTTCACCCAGTCCGGCGTTCACCCGATATATCCCCTTGATGACGATCTTCTGAAGCAGTTTTGTGACCAGAATGAAAATTACCGCGAACAGCACCAGATTGCCGATGACCAGAATGCGGATCACTGAATTGCGCGACAGATACATCTCGTCCTCCGGCAGATTGCCGATCAGCGTGTATTCGCCGCAGGGTATCGCCATGCAGATGCTCGGCCGGCCGTCCACGGTTTCATAAAACACCTTTTCTCCGGTCGGGACGCCGGCGCCCGTCGTCTTCTCAATGCGGAGAACGCCGTTATTGCCGATGCGGAAGATCAACGCGATATGTTCGAGGTCGGCGATTTTCAGAGCCGCTTCCAGCCGCTCCGGACGATAACCGATCTGGACAATTC
>JAEWSS010000132.1 GCA_023459755.1 Verrucomicrobiota bacterium
CTGAAACCGTATGAGCCGCCGAGCGGTTTTGCCGAAGCGCCGTCCCCGACAATAAATTACAGCGGCCTTCCTTCACCGTCCGGCGGCGCGGTGCAGTCGTCCTCATAAAAAGCCCCCCGCCCGGCGGCGACCGGCGGTACAACCGATTGCAGATCAGACGATACAAAATATCCTCCGGCCGATTTGCAAAATCAATTCGCCGGAGCTATGTTTTCTCACTGGGGAAAATTTTTGGCAATCGGACGGGAGGAATTATGAAAAAAATCCGTTTGGGAGTAAGCAGCTGTCTGTTGGGAAATCCGGTTCGTTATGACGGCCAGCACCAGCGCAGTCAATTCATTTGCGACAAATTGTCGAAGTATGCCGACTTCATTCCGGTCTGCCCCGAGGTGGAGTGCGGTCTGCCGGTTCCGCGCGAGGCCATGCACCTGATAGGCGATCCGGATTCGCCGCGTCTGGTGACCATCCGCACCGGGCAGGACCTCACCGGGCAGATGCTTGGCTGCGTTTCCGCACGTCTCGACCAACTGGCGGCGGAAGAACTTGATGGGTTCATTTTCAAAAAAGATTCCCCGTCGAGCGGACTTTTCAGGGTCAAAATCTACAATTTGAAAGGCGTTCCGTCCAGAACCGGGCGCGGACTGTTCGCCGGAGCATTCGTCAACCGTTTTCCCCGCCTTCCGGTGATTGAGGATGGTATGCTTAACGACCGCTTTTTGAGGGAGCGGTTCCTGAACCGGATTTTCACCGCGCAGCGTTGGAATGAGCGCAACGGATTTCCACGCACCAGAAAATGGCTCTCCGATTTTCAGTCGGTTCACAAACTGATGCTGCTGAGCCACGCGCCGGGACGCTATGCCGAACTTGGTCGGCTCGTCGAATCCGGCGATGCCGATGCCTACCGGGCAAAACTTGACGAACTGCTTGAATATATCCCGACGGTAAGCAAACACGTCAATGTCATGCAACACATCCTCGGTTATTTCAAGAAGGAGCTTGAACCATGGGAGAAAGCCGAAGTGCTTGATGCGCTGGAATGCTATCGAGACCGGCGGCTTCAGATCGCGGTTCCGCTGACCCTGCTCCGCCATTACATCCGCAAATATCACAAGGAGTATCTGGAGAAGCAGACCTATTGGGACATTCTCGGACAGCTGTATGAATAGGAGTATATATGAAAAAACAGGAAATTGCAGTCAACGACCTGATGCAGAACAATTATTGTTATTTTCGCACAGAACCGCCGGGCAAAAACTTCCATCCGGAATTCACTCCACAGCTCACACCGAAAGCAATGTTGACGCTTGGCGTATTCGGCGGACGGTATATGACCGACTGTACGGCTGAATTTCCCGACGACTGGTTCGAAAACGCCAAACTCTGTCATGCGCGGCATGTCCCGGAATTGAACTTTTTCGGTGTCAACGCCTCAATGCCGCTGGCCTACTGGCGGGAAAAAGGCTGGCTTCACCCGGATGATCCGCGCGGCTGGTTTCAGTGGTACTGCCGTTACTATATGGGACGGCGCAGCAATGATGACGAACGTCAGATCGCCCGCTGGCGGGCAATGGTTCGCCATCTTGCCCAGCTCCGGAAATTCTGCCCGCGGAATGAGCCGAACTGCCGCCTCCGCCAGCGTCAGGCGCTGCTTAACTGGGGATACGATACCAGCCGTTGTTAGTTGGCGGGAGAGTGGAAAAAACAGCGAAGCCCGGTCCCAAATTTATGACAACATGGTTTTGCGGGGATATTTTTTTCATATCCCCGCATTCTTTTCCTGGAAAATCATACTGCATTCCGGCCGTACCGCAAAACGCCCCCGACCGGCGCCGGTAAGGTCTCGACGGCCTGGCGGGGGTGAAACGGTTGCCGCCAACCTGAACTTCAGGGTGACGGCACAGTCCGGTTTACGCTAAATCACTTTGTCCGGCTGTCGCGCAGAAACGCGTTCCGGTAGTTTTCGTATCCGACATACAGTTCGCTGGCTCCCGGCGTCGCAATATGCGCCGCACTGCCCGGCCTGCTCATTATTCCGGGATACTCGTAAATCAGAACCCGATCGACAAATGGCGAAATCGCTTCAAGCTGGCGTATGACTCTGGAAACCGGCGCCGCATGCAGCGGTGATTTATAGATCCGCCCCTCAAACTCAAAGGTTTCCATGTCGGCCCATAACGCCGCCCGGCCGACTTTGTCATGCGCCCTGCGCAGCCGCTCAAAATACAGCGGAGTCCATTCAACGTTCGCCTTGCGCACTCCGATTTCGTCCTGATAGGCGATATAATCGACGTCCAGCCGCTCAAGCTGCCGACAGAAACCATCATCCGCCACCAGATGAAAAGTGCCGTACGGAGCAATCAGCGTCTTTTTGCCGGCCGCCAGAGAGTCGGCAAACTTCCGGCTGCGGTTGACGTACTCGATGAACACATCCGAATAATTGGGAAATATGTCCAATTCATTCATCCAGTACCACCCGTAAAAGCTGTTGTGGTGTCCGAAGCGCTCCACCAGTTCGACCATGGCCGATTCCCGCCGCTTCCACACCTCCGGGCTGGTGAACATGTGCTGCATGTCGCAGCAGCGCTCAAAGGATGGATCAAACATGTCGTTAGCCACAAAAATCTTCATTCCCAGCTCGTCCGCGGTCTCGAACATAACGGACATCGGGTCCGGACAGGCTGTATCCATCGACTCAAAATGCCGGCTTTTATAAAATGTTTTATTCTCCCACGCACAGTTCATCAGAACCAGATATTCCATTCCGATATTCTTCATGTCGGTAATCATCGCGCGCCACTGGTTGGCGGTGAAACGCATAGTCACTGGATTCCATGCGCCTTCATAGGGGTTGGGG
>JAEWSS010000133.1 GCA_023459755.1 Verrucomicrobiota bacterium
ACGGCGTGACCGTCAATCTGCTTGACGCGAACAACAACTCACTGGGCAGCTTCGCCTTCGGCGGCAGTCTGGTGGTTGACAAGGGCACGATCACACTTGAAGATGTTGACGGCATCCTGAGCGTCAATTACAACAAGGGCGTGCTTGCGTAAGCCATGACAATCTATATAATGTATAAAGTGTAAGCCAAACACCCACCCGTTCGCCCGCCCGCCGGTATCATCATCCTGTCCGACGGGCGGGCGGACACTTTGCTGATCCGGTTCCATGTCAATATAAAAAAACTGTCCCGGGTTTCTTTTGGGATGTTTTATGATATGGCGGACGAGTCGATGAAATCCATATGCGGAATATACAATGAAGCCACCCCGGCTACCAACTATTCGCATGGACAAAAAAATTATCACGAACATGGCGCCGCCGCTTTCACCCTGCCGCCAGATTTGACGCAAGATACCGCCGCAGATCCAGTCAGAATTTATGTTTCGGAATGGACTGTCCGCCCCACGAAGCGCGTCCGAATCATGACGCAAAACGAATTACGCTGATTTTTCGCCGCTTTTCCCGCCTTTCCGTGAGCACGATGCAGGTTAGTCAAGTTTTGGCACCCCAATGCCTGTCCTCGACTTTTCCATATCGCGTCCACAAGCGTTTTTTTGCGCCGATCAATTTTTTGCAGTGCCGCCGGAAACTTTGTCGCTCCGCAATAAGACGCTTTTGGTAAATCAGAAGAAAAAGACTGTTACCGCCACGACCCGCTCATCAGTCCGCGGAGGTCGGGGGCATATTCGCGGAAAAAATACGGTTTGTAGACAACGCGCACCGCTCCGCTTTCAAGACGCGACACCGCAACCAGCGCCGGACGGAACGCCCGGTATTCCACCCGCTCCCGAATCCGCGCCATGACCAGGTCAAACGCCGCACTGCCCAGTGATCCCGGCAGCGGCAGCCAGCCGACCCGGAGCGAGTCCACCATCAGGGTTTCCCCCTCTCCCGCTCCGCACTCAAGCATTCCGCCGCCGGATAAAACCAGCGAACCACCGAACAACCACGGCATTCCGGTGGCGCATGACGCGGAAAATTCAATATAACGTCCGTTATAAGACGCGGTAAACGGCAGTTCGGAAACCCCGTCCTTCAGCGCGGCAATATTGAGTATCATGCACAAAAGTGCGTCAAGCTGCTCCGGTTCAAGCGTGAGTTCGGCCGTGTCGGCATAAGAGCGCGACGCGGAAATCTGGCTGTAAAGTTGAGCCGCCAAGGTCATTTGAGTCAACGTGTCGTTGACCGAAAGCGGCTCCGGCGCAAAACCGCGCGGCCGCGAAAAGATCAAAAACGCCAGCAGAAGCAATACCGCGGCCGCCGCTGAAACGCACCATAGTGCGATCCGGCGCCGGCGTGACCATGTCTTCAGCCGGAACACTGCACGCTACTCCGCTTTTTTCGGAAAAACAGCCGGCCGGATGTACTCAAGCCGGCTGAACACGTTGTCAAATTCCTGACAGTCGGCAGAAATCAACGCGGCCGGGTCAAACTCCTCGACCACCTTGAGCTCCACATTTTCCGGAACCAGCCGCAGCACCGCGTCAAGTTCGTGCCGCTGAGTGATGAACACCGCGTCGGGATGGGCGGCAAAATAGTCGGCGGCCTGCTCCTGATTCAGCACCGCGCTGGTGCCGAGCGGCGCACTTCCGCCTTCGCCGCGTTTAAGTTCATAAGCGATAATTTCATGGTTGCGGCCGTCGAACAGCACCGTTTCAAGCGTTCCGGACGGAATCTCGAGTGTATCGGCGATCGCCACCGCGGTCGGCACACAACGCACTTTCACGCCGTCGCGTCCGCGGGAAAGTCCGGCAACCAGTGCGGCGGCAAGCCGCATTCCGGTAAAACTTCCCGGCCCCGACCCCACCGTCCACTCCGCGATGTCCGGCAGTTCATAGCCGGCGCAGACCAGACTCTCCGTCAAAAAACCGGCCAGCCCCGCCGCCTCGCGCTGTAGCATCGGCTTACGGGTACGGCAGATAACCGAACCATCCTCACGCGCCAGCGCAAACGCCGCCGCGATCCCGGACATGTCTATCGCTGCCTTTAAAGCGGACATGATTCTCCACCTGTGCTTTCGGCGATTATCGCATCGACCAGCTCACGGCTGGTGAGCCGCCGCCTCGCCAGCTCGGCAAACCCCTCCTGAACCAGCACTTCGGCCGGCATCGGACGCAGATTGTACACCCCGCCCATGCTGTAGCAGTAGGCTCCGGCATTGGCGACCATTAAAATGTCTCCTTCGCGGACTTCGGGCAGAGTGCGCTGTTCGGCGAACCGGTCGCCGGTCTCGCAGATATTGCCGCAGACGTCGTACACCATTGGCGCGCCGTCCGGATTGCTGAGATTGGCGATGTGGTGATAGGCGCCGTAGAGCAGCGGCCGGATCAGCTGGGGGAACCCGGAGTTGCATCCGACGATCACCCGCGAACGGTTGTGCTTGATGGTATTGACCTCCATCAGCAGATACCCGGCCTCGGCCGCGATATATTTTCCCGGCTCGAAGTAGAGGCCGAGTTCACGGCCGTACTGCTTGCAGAATCCGGTGAAAAGTTTTTTGATTTCGCGCCCCATGGCGATGTAGTCCACCCGTTTTTCGTCCGGGCGGTACGGCACCTTGAAGCCGCCGCCGAAGTCCATAAAGCGGAGGTCGGGAAAATTTTCCGGCGTGGCGATCGCCATCAAATTGCGCATCGAGGCAAAAACCGACTCGGTGTGCTGAAGTCCGCTTCCGGTATGTTCATGCAGACCGACCACCTTCATATGATATTTGCGGACGATTTCCAGCACCTTGTCCAGATCCTGGAACAGCAGGCCGAACTTGGTAAGATCGCCGCCGGTCATGGTATTTTCGCTGTCTCCGTCAACCACGTCCGGGTTGAAGCGCAGGCACAGTTCGGTGCCGGGATAGCGGCGCGAAAACTTTTCCAGCCGCGACAAACTGCCGATATTCATCAGCACGCCGGACGACTTCACCTCGTCGATCTCGGCATCGGTCATATTATTGGCGGTGTAGATGATCTTGTCGGCGGGGAATCCGGCCTTGAGCGCCATATAAACGTCGCCCGGACTTACCGCGTCCACCGCGGCGCCGACCGAATTCAGCATCTTGAGCATGGAAAAGTTGTAATTTGCCTTCATGGCGTAACATATCTGGAGTTTCGGGTAGCCGATGAAGTCGTACAATTCGCGGTAGTGATTGATGATCTCGTCTCCGTCATAGACATAAAGCGGAGTGCCGAACTTGCCGGCGAGTTCCAACATCTGGTTTCTGCTGATCGTCATGGTTTGTCACCGTCCATATGTTTATATTCCTGTTTAATATAGCATCTTTTCCACGACTTTCAACCCCGGGTTGACAAACCGCCGGACAGATTGTATATTAATAGGCAATACCCAAGTATACAAGGAGTTGATTATGGGAAAAACCGTAGCCCAGAAGATCTTCGACGCACATATCGCCGACACGCCCGCCCCCGGGGTCAGCGTAATTCGGCTTGACCGCGTTTTCTGTCACGAAATAACCACGCCGATCGCCATCAACGATCTTGCCGCCCGCGGCAAGGACCGGGTCTTCGACCCGTCAAAAATCAAGGCGGTCATCGACCATGTCACCCCGGCAAAGGACTCCAAAACCGCCGAACAGGGCAAAACCCTGCGCGACTGGGCGAAACGCCATAACATCGCCGACTTTTTCGACATCGGCTGCAACGGCGTCTGCCACGCGATTTTCCCGGAAAAAGGCTTTGTCCGCCCCGGATTCACCATCATCATGGGCGACTCGCACACCTGCACCCACGGCGCTTTCTGCGCCTTCGCCGCCGGAGTCGGAACCACCGACCTCGAAGTCGGCATTCTCAAGGGCGTGGTCGCCATGCGCACGCCGGAGACGATCAAGATTGAGGTGAAAAACCAACTTCCGGAAGGCGTCTTCGCCAAAGACCTGATCCTTGAGATCATCCGAACGCTGACCGTGAACGGCGCCACCGACAAGGTCATCGAATTTGCCGGTGAAACCGTGGCTGCAATGTCCATGGAAAGCCGCATGACGCTCTGCAATATGGCGATCGAAGCCGGCGCCACCTGCGGCATCTGCTACGCGGACATGACCACGGTGGACTACCTCTGGCCGTTCATCGGCGGCGAATTCAAAACCAGGGATGAAGCGCTGGCCGCCTACTCGAAGTACCTGCCCGACGCCGACGCCGAATACGCGGCCGTCATCACAATCGACGCGGCGAAGCTCGAACCGGTGGTCACCGTCAATTATAAGCCGGATCAGGTGCGCACCGTCCGTGAAATGACCGGAACCAAGGTCGATCAGGTCTACATCGGCAGCTGTACCAACGGCCGGATCGAAGACCTCCGGATCGCCGCCGGCATCCTCAAAGGAAAGCATGTCGCACCCGGAGTCCGCGCCATCGTTTCGCCGGCGACCAGCGACATCTATCGTCAGGCGCTGAAGGAGGGGCTGCTCGGAATTTTCGCCGACGCCGGCTTCTGCGTGACCAATCCCACCTGCGGCGCCTGCCTCGGCATGAGCAACGGCGTGCTGGCCAAGGGCGAAGTATGCGCCTCGACCACCAACCGCAATTTCAACGGCAGAATGGGCAAAGGCGGCATGGTGCATCTGATGAGTCCGGCCACCGCCGCGGCAACCGCCGTTGCCGGAGCCATCACCAACTCGCCGCTCTTCAAGAAATAAGGTGTATCATGAAAAATTTCAGTGGAAAAATTCTTTTTCTCGACCGGTCGGACATCAACACCGACGAGATCATTCCGGCTAAATATCTGACCGAGGCGACCAAGGCCGCCTTGAAACCGTATTGTCTGGAGGACCTCGCGCTGCCGGGATTCGATCCGAAACGCGACGTGGCGGACAAACAGGTCGTCATCACCCGCGCCAACTTCGGCTGCGGCTCCTCGCGCGAACACGCCCCGTGGGTGCTGGAAGGCAACGGCATCAATCTGGTGATTGCGGAAAACTTCGCCCGCATCTTCCGCCAGAACATGTTCAACTGCGGCATGATGGCCGTGACGCTCCCCAAATCCGAGCTTGACGAGATTTTCAAACTCTTCGCCGGAGCCGAGGCGGAGTGCGTCACCGATTTGGAAAAACACGAGTTCACCATCACCGGAGGCGGCAGGTCGAAAACCTTCAAGTTCAGCATCGGAGAATTTGACGAAACGCTGGTGCGCGCCAACGGCTGGGTCGATTACGCCGACGCCAACTACTGATAAAAAGTATCGCAAATCCTGAAGTCCCCGACCGCGAAAAAACGCGACCGGGGATTTTTTTACGCCCGGCCACACCGCCATACGCCGCGATTGCGGTTGAAAGCGAAAAATATTTCTTCACCGCCGGCCGGGATAATGCGGAGAAATGATTGACTTTTCATCGGAAGCGTGTTACAATATTGACAAAAGAACACAAAGGATCGCTTTTTCAATGCGGATTTTTGATTTCGTTGCGCTCGGCCACTGCGACATGGACTATATTGCGCTGATACCGGCATTGACGCCGGACGGCAAAACTGAAATGCTGGAACAGCTCGATCAGGGCGGCGGTCCGGCCGCCACCGCCGCGGTTGCCGCCGCAAGACTGGGAGCGTCCGCCGCCTTTATCGGCGCGGTCGGAGACGACGCGCCGGGCGGACAACTGCTCGACGGGTTCCGCGCCGAACGGGTTGACATTTCAGCGGTAAAAATCCGCCGCGGCGCCTCCAGCGCCATCGCCTACTGCCTGATTGAACGCGACTCCGGAAAACGCACCATCGCCTGGCGGCGCGGCGGCTGCCGGCCGCTCGAAGCGGACGAACTGCCAACAGGGATGATTGCATCGGCCAAGATCCTGCATCTGGACAGCTACGACCCCGCACCGGCGGAGGTCGCCGCGAAAATCGCCGTACAAAACGGTGTGACGATCAGTCTCGACGCCGACAATCCGGCATCGACCACACCGGACCTGCTGGCGGCGGCGGACATTCTGATCGCGTCGCGCGCCTTCGCAGCGGAGGTCTCCGGCGGCGACGCACCGGAAAAGGCGCTGAAAAAACTGGCCGGACTGGGTCGCGCACAAGTCGTCGGGATAACGCTGGGTGACGCCGGTGCGATAATTCAAAGCCGCGGAAAAACCGTGTCGTGTCCGGCGTTCAAAGTAAAAGTTCGCGACACCACCGGCGCCGGAGACGTGTTTCACGCGGCGTTCGCGCTCCGCTTCAATGAAACCGGCGACGCGGAGGAAAGTCTGCGCTTCGCCTCCGGCGCGGCGGCGCTCAAATGCCGCGGCCTCGGCGGACGCACCGCGATCCCGTCACGCACCGAACTGGAAGATTTTTTACAGGGCAAAACGCACTGTGTCTGCTTGACAAACCATAAAAACGGAGAAAAATAAATGTCATTGGTAAATCTCAACGCCATTCTGCCGGAGGCCAAACGCGAAAAACGCGCAATTGCCGCCTTCAATATCTCCAATTACGAGACCGCGCTGGCGGTGGTCAACGCCGCCGAAGCCGAAAAACGCCCGGTCATTCTTCAGGTCTACGCCAGACTGTTTTCCGATCAGCGCGGCTCCGATCTGGCGGGGTGTCTCGAACGCCTCGCCCACCGCGCCGTTCAGCCGGTGGCGCTCCATCTCGACCACGGCGACAACGTCGGTCAGGTCAAAGAGGCGTTGACTTCAGGATACACCTCGGTGATGTACGACGGCTCCTGTCTGCCGTTCGATGAAAACGTCCGCATCGCCAGATTCACCGCCGACTACGCCCATAAACTCGGCGCCAGCGCCGAAGGCGAAATCGGCCATGTTTCGGCGGCCGGCAAGGGGGTTCCCACCGGCGTGGACGAGGCGGAGGAGTTCGTCCGGCAGACCGGCGTGGACGCGCTGTCCATCGCCATCGGCAACGCGCACGGCTACTATGCCGCCGCGCCGTCGATCAATCTCGAACTCTGCGCCGCCATCGCCGCCCGGCTGCCCGAACTGCCGCTGGTGCTTCACGGCGCCACCGGCACGCCGCGCGAAGCAATCCGCGAAGCAGTGCGTCTCGGAGTTGCAAAAGTAAACATCGCCACCGAATTTCAGGACGTTTTCCTGAAAACCGTGCGCGCTGAAATCAACAGTGAAGGCGACGGCTTCCGCCCGATCGACGAAGTGTTCGCCCCGGCGATCTTTGAATGCACCCAATTTGCCCGGTCGTTCATCCGTTTCCTCGCCGAATAGCGTTTCATCACGCAACGGCCGGCCTCCGCGGAGGCCGGCCGTTTTTTGGCGTTACGCGTCCGGCGGCGGGCGAAAAGTCATGCACACCGAGCCGACACAAAAAAACGCCGGACAAATGTCCGGCGTTTTTGTTTTTATTCAGCTCCTCCCGCCGCACCGCGGCAGCCGGCCGCAGCGTTAATTGCCTTTGAACTGAGTATCGTGCAGTTTTTTGTACAATCCGTTGCGGGCCAGCAGTTCGCTGTGGGTGCCGGACTCGACGATCTCGCCCTTGCGCAGAACCAGAATGAGGTCGGCATTCTGAATCGTGCTGAGCCGGTGAGCAATGGCAAACACCGTCCGGTTGGTCATGACCTTGTTCAACGCCTCCTGAACCAACCGTTCGGTTACGGTGTCCAGCGCGCTGGTGGCCTCGTCCAAAATCAGAATCGGCGGATTTTTCAAAATCGCCCGCGCAATCGCCACCCGCTGCTTTTCGCCGCCGGAAAGTTTGAAACCCTTTTCGCCGACTTCGGTGTTGTAGCCGTCGCCGTGACTGCCGGAAACGATGAAGTTGTGCGCGTTGGCCTGCTTCGCCGCCTCAACAATCTGGTCGCGGGTGGCGGACGGACAGCCATAGGAGATATTGTTTGCGATGGTGTCGTTAAACAATATCGCGTCCTGTGTCACAATGCCGATCCGCTGACGCAGACTGCGCATCGAATACTGCCTTACATCAATGCCGTCGATAGTCACCGACCCGGATTCCACGTCATAGAATCTGGCAATCAAATTGGCAATGGTGGTTTTGCCGCTGCCGGTTTCGCCGACCACCGCCACCACCTGACCACGCTTGATTTCAAACGAAATACCGCTCAGAATCCGGTGGTCGCCATAGGAAAATTGGACATTGGAAAACCTGACGGCGTCATGAAAATTGGTCAAATCCACCGGATTGGCCGCCTCCGGCAGCGATGTGTCGGTGTCGATCAGATTGAAATACCGGTCGGCCGCCGCCATACTGCGCGAAATGTAGGGGAACACCTTCGACAGATTTTTGATCGGTTCATAGGCCAGCAGCGCCGGAGCCAGCAGTGCGGTAAGCTCGGTCAGCGAAAATCCCTGATTGTAACTGTACATCAGGAACACCAGCGTGGCCGCCACCGACACCACCTCCATCAACGGCTGCATCAGCAGCTGCTGGCGCAGCGCCTTGATGATGTACTTGAAATAACGCCGGTTGACGAAATGAAATTTCGCG
>JAEWSS010000134.1 GCA_023459755.1 Verrucomicrobiota bacterium
AAGGAGGCCAGAGAGGAAGATCGGCCTTTGCTTCTTCTGTTCACCGGAAGCGACTGGTGCCCGTTTTGTATAAAATTGGAAAAAGAGTTTCTGGCAACTAAAAAATTTGAGAAATATGTCGATGACGAGCTGGTGATGGTGTTTGTTGATTTCCCGCGTCGGCTCCGGCAGTCGGCGGAACAGGCGTCCGCCAACCGGAAATTGGCTGCCGACTACAAGGTGGAAGGGTTTCCCACGCTGATTATGTTGTCGCCGGACGGTGATCGCGTGCTTGGGCAGACCGGCTATCAGAATGATATTTCAGTGGATCAGTTTATTGCTTCGCTGAAAGCAATGGCCGCGAAAAAATGATCGTGGTGTAATGGTTTTCCATTTCATTGTCGAATAAAAAACCGGCTTCCGGGTTGCGGAGGCCGGTTTTTTTGTTTACAATACTCAATATTCGAACAATGTAAAAGATGCGTTCTCCGGCATTGTTACGTTAATTTTTTCCCCGTTCGGAACCGCCGATGCCCGCTGGTCGCCGCCGACCGGACGCGGTGCGGAAATGGTTGCGCCGAGATCGATTTCTGCCGTGGCGGATCGGCAGCCTTCTTCACGAAACACCAATAGCATTCCGCCGTCTGAACGACGCGACCACAGGGCGGTAATCGCGGCGCCGTCGGGTTCGGCTCCGACCGGCAGAATGTCTCCGGCAAAAATTTTGCTCCGATATTTTTTGTGAAGCTCAACCACTTCACGGAGTTCCTGAATGTCATCGTCTTCAACCGTTGACGGCGCCAGCCAGAGCAGCATATTGGCGAACATTGCGACCGCGCCCCAATAGCTCCACGAATATTTGCCGGGATTGACGCGGAACGTCGAGTCCGGGTCCGGTGTGAGTTTTTCCAGCATTCGCCGGTACGGTATTTCGATCTGAAGGTATTGCGCCCGGGTGTATTTAGCCAGCCTCCACAGCGAACGCAGTACGTGTTCCGGGTGATAGCCGAGCGGCTCGGTCCACCCGATATAGCGGTTTTCAAAGAACAGGGTTCCGTACTCAAGCAGATAAAAGTAGCCGCCGCGCTGACCGTTTGTCACGTCAAGATTGAACAGAACTTTGCCGTCGGAAGCGGTGCGAACCATGCGGAACATTTTTTCAATATTGCGTTCCGACTCGTAGCTTCCGAGCACCATAGAGTCGATTTTAAAGAATCTGAATCCGTATTTTTTGTGGTATTTAAGCACCATTTCGGCGAAGTCGTCACCGTCGCGATAGGCGGTGTTGAAGCTCGGGGCGGTCCATAGTGCCAACTCGATGCCGTGTTCGTCGGCGGTTTTCGCCAACGGGTTCAGGCCGTCGGAAAACTTCTGCGGTGCTACGTCCCAAAATTCGCGGCCGATGTGATGGTTTGCGCAAATCAGCTCCCAAAGGGAACCGCCGCGCTGCCAACCGTCGTCGATTTGATAGCATTCGGCGCCGAATTTTTCCGCCGCCGCGATTTCTTCGAGCAGAAATTTTTCACCGGCGCGGGTTGCAAAGTCGCCGCACCCCCACGGATTGACCATGACAACGTGGTTGGCCGGATCGTCGATATAGCGGCGGGTCAGATAATTGTGGACCGCGCTTCGCTTTTCGTCGCCGTTATTGTACAGTATGACGGTGTGACGGTAGCTCTGATACTCTTTGCCCGGAACGATTTCCGACGGAGAAACACCCCAGGAGCAGGAGACGATGCGGCCGTCTTGGTCATCTTCAAACTTGAAGTCGAACAACTCCATGTCGCGGCGTTCGGCGGATGGCGGAGCCTCCTGCAGAATCACAAATCCGGCGGCATTGTCGTCATCCACATAGAGCAGGTTGCCGGTGGCCGAACCGGCAGGCGACGGATATTCAAAGACCTGATCGCAGGAATAGTCGGTGCGGCCGAGAAATTCAACGGCCAGCCGGTTGGTCAGGGTGTCGGCGGGAACCAGCGCGTCGGCGGTGTTGTAGATCGGACCGTTGGTCATGCGGTTTTCCCTGAGCCTGAGCCGTTCGCGGTAGGTCCAGTATACGTTCGGGATGACGGCGGCGGTCAGAAAATTGCGGACCGACAGTGCCGGTAATTCCGGGTAAATTATATATTCGCGGCGCAGCCGGAGTTTCTCCTTCGGCTCGGTCATTTCCAGCGATACCGTCACGTGTTCGGGTTCATACAGGTCGCCGGGAACGGTTTTTGCGGTTATTCCGGTTATTTCATATTTCGCATTATTGCGTCCGGGCTGATTGTAGCCCATAAAACTGACGTCAATTGCAGTTGACGGTTTCACCAGTTCGCGCGGGGAGCCGGGAGTTCCGAGCGAAACGGTTTTCGGAAAGCCGTCGGCAATGTTCATAATGCGGCGGATCGTGGAATTGCCGACTTCAAGTGTTTCGGCGTCCCACCGGACGATGATGTCTTTATAAGTGAATTTTTCCATAATGACTAGAACAATAACGTTCCAAAAGAAAAAAGCAAGTTGAAAAGAGTGGAGAATGTGCTATTTTAACCCATATGAAATTCACGCAACAATTTTCAGAATCGGATCACCGTTACATTTTTCGGCAGTTTCTGCGCCGCCGCTATCCGTGGACGGTTCATTTTCTGCTGACCGCCGGAATTATTGTGCTGGCGTTTGCAATGGGGGCGCGCTGGGGTTACAATACTCCGCGTACCGGAGTGATCGTGGCGATTGCCGCCGGCTATGTGGCGCTCACACTGTATGTTATCCCCAAATATATGGAATTTTGCGTAATGCGCAACATTCGCAGGTCGGTTTCCTACGGTAAAAAAGTTGAATACGCCGCCGATCGCTACGGATTGAGCTACGCCGCCGGCGGGCGGGAATATGAACTGCTGTGGAGCCGGTTGACGCTGTTGGAGCTGATCGACCGCGGCGCTTTTCTCAAGTTCGGCAAAGACGCCGGAGTATGTATATTCAAGACATCGTTCGCCGATGACGGCGAATTCGGCGAATTTATAAAACTGGCGGAGGCCAATTCCGGCTGTTCCGCCGTTCGGCGGAGGTATTGAGAAATGGATGCGATAAGACTGGTGCAGACGCAGACGCTTGACGAATTGCGTCAGGAAGTCGAGATATGGTATAAAACGTTTGTGTCGCGGCGTTATTTTGTTGCGGTCGGCTTTGTTATTTTGGCGGCCGGAACGATTTTTGCCGCAGTGCGCGACAATTTCAAGGCGGCGGCGCTGCTGGGCGGCGCGGCGGTTTTGTTTGCGTGTTATACGTTGTTTATTCAGAAGAAGCTGGCGGTTACACAGGTGTTCAACGCATTGCGGATGTCGCCGATTTTCGGGAAAGAAACCGTAATTGACATTACTCCCGGCGGCACGATCTCGATTGCCAGCAACGGTTACAGCGGCAAGCACAGTCTTAAGGATTTCGCCTGTGCGGTTGAAACCGAGCGGGCGCTGCTGTTG
This sequence comes from Verrucomicrobiota bacterium, assembly GCA_023459755.1. Classification (GTDB taxonomy): domain Bacteria; phylum Verrucomicrobiota; class Lentisphaeria; order Victivallales; family Victivallaceae; genus CALXXL01. The sequence goes on from JAEWSS010000134.1 coordinate 3,441, forward strand.
TTTGTCAACCGCAGCGGTTGGCTGTCGCTGTCGCGCGCGGCGTTTCCCAGCCGGGAAAGTTATGACGCTTTGATTCACAATATTGAAATCCACGGCATGCGGGTGCTGAGGCGGCGGAATGACGGATCGCAAAAGCCTGGCCGCTGATTTCCGGGAACTCGGAATCAAAAGCGGAGACGATGTCTTTGTTCACAGTTCACTGCGGTCAATCGGCGAGATTGACGGCGGCGCCGATGCGGTGTTGCTTGCGCTGCGCGACGCGGTGGGAAAATCCGGCACGCTGATGTTTCCCGCTTTTACGTTCGGGTTGCTCAATGAAACCGCGCCGGTATGGAGCTATGAGAGTTCGCCGTCCTGCGTCGGTTATTTAAGTGAACGGTTCCGGGTCGGATATGCCGAGGGACGCAGTATTCATGTGTCCCATTCGTGTTCCGCCGCCGGCCCCCGGAGCGCCGAATATCTGGAGCATCCGCTGAACGTTACGCCATGCGGAGCGGAAACCCCGTTGGCCAGGCTGCTTAAGCGGGGGAAAGTGCTGCAGATCGGCTGTTCATTGAACACCTTAACCGCGATTCATGTGTTTGAGGAGGCGGAGTGTGTTCCTTATGTGCGGTTTCACGATATGCCGGGAGCAAAATACCGTCGAGGCGGGATTGAAGCGGTGTTGCCGTCGATTGTGGTATATCCGTTCGGGTATGATTTTGAACGGCTGGAGCCGCATCTGAAACATTGCGGAGCACTTGCCGAGGGAAAGGTCGGGTTGGCGGCGGCGCGGTTGCTGAATGGTGCGGCGATGGAAAAATGTGTGCGGAAAATTTTGCGGATGGATAAAAATTTTCTTGCGGTTGAGCGGTAATTCTTTTAAAATTAACCGGCTTCGGAATGATGGGTTCCGAAGCCGGTTTTTATTTTTCAGGCAATCTTTTCTTATGACGAAGCGGCGACCGTGGATTTTCTTGATCTGCGGGCGGGCGTTTTGCGTTTCCGTTCCAAGTCGCCAGTGCAGGCGGATCTTCGTTCGGCGCATTGATTTTGGGTGACCAGTTTTCCGAGTTTGTCGCACAGCGTCCAGGTGCATCCGACCGCGGTGGCACAAAAAGTGAGAACTCCGAAAATCAGTGACACAATGGTTTCACTGCTCATATCGCCTTGACCTCCTCGGCGGTCAGCGCACGGTCGTAGAACGCAAACGCCCCGGTTCCTTTTGCCAGACGTAACGCGGCAAGCGTCGCGGCTGGATTGATGGCGCCAAAATCCGCCGGAATTGTAACCGTTGCCGTCAACGCACCGTCAACATAGCCTTTCAGCGTTCGAGCCACACGGTCAACCGCCATGACAAGTGAGTGCTCCCCCTCTGTACCCGTGGCGGTGGCGTTTACTCCGGTGGTGCCGTTGCCTATCGACCAGTTAAGCACACCGATGCCGTCCATGTAAAAACGCAATCCGGATTCCGCCGAGTTTGTTCCGTGCTGGATAACCGCGATACCTTTTGCGATTGAACCGCGCCAGAACAGCGAAAAACTCCCGGTATATCCGCGCAGGTCAACCGGCGTGTCAATGACCCCGGCGGTCAGGCGGCCATCGGCAAATGTCGCGGTGGCGGACGGCTTGATTAATCCGTTGCGCACCTCCCATGTCCCGGTCGCCTTCGAACCAGGCACGGGAACCGGTCGCCACATCTCGTAGAGGTCGGCGGGATAGGCCTGCCACAAGACCGTGCCGTCGGCGTTCTTCAGCGAAGCGGAGAAGATATTGCCGTCGAAGTTTGAACGGCACCCGGCGGGATTGGTTATAGCGGTTGCAGTTCCGGTATATGTGGCCGAGAGGGCGCTATTAATATAAATGTCCGCCACATTTCCGATTTTGACGATTTTTATCGCGATGGGAATATTAACCGGATATTGTGCCGCCGGAATGAGTACGCTTGCGTTCGGATTATTACTGGTGATGTTGGCTGATACTCCGCTCCACACGCCAGACGTTCCCAGCACCGACTGTAGATGTATGCCGATGTCGCCGGCACTGGTGGATGTAATCGTCAGACCATTACTGGAGGATACAGAAACAAGTACATAATTATATTCGGTTTCTGCTTTTCTTAAAAGGTTAACTTCAAAGGTCCAGTCGTTAATTCCTAAATCGATAAACTTCTGCTTCAGCCCGGTCCATGTCCGGTTGCGCTGGAAAAAGTTTATCCATTTCGGCGCTTGTAGCGGCGACAAAAGCCGACCGCCGTCCTTGCAGTCGATCGCATACGCGCAGTCGGGCGACCGGCTCGCTTCAACAAATCTGTCTTTCAGCATGATCTATCCCTCCCATTCGCACGCTTCGATCAGCGCGTCAACGTCGAGGTCGCCCACCACACCGGACAGCGCGGTCAGCGCCGACTGAAAGTCGGCGTCGCCGGTCGAGAGGTTCACCGCGATGGTGAAGTCCTCAAGATAACCGCCCTGTTCGAGCGCGGTCTTGAACGTCGCCCACAAGCCGCGCTCCTCAAGATAGCGTTTCAACTTGAGTTTGCTGACCAGTTTCGGCTCGGGCGGCGGCGGCGGAAGTTCAACCACCGCGCCGTCCGCAATGTCCAGCCGCGACAGCGGAAGCGCGCCGTCGTAGGCCGTCCAGCCGAGTTCGGTGTACCAGTGCGGAGCGCCGAGGCTCACGCCGGAATATTCGATCATCACGCCCGATTCTTTTCTGATGTATCTCATTTTAATTCTCCTGATAGTAATAGTTGAGGTCGGACACGACGGCGGAAACCACCGTGCCGGAATCGTTGAGGGTGTCGGACGCGCTGGCGGTGTCGCGCACAACCGCGACCGCGCCGGAGGCCGGAGCGTCAAGCGTTATCAGCGCCCACGCGTCGGCCGCGCCGACCGCTATGACCGCCGACTTGGTAGCCGCGCCAACGGTCAGGGTCAGCGCCACGTTGCCGGTGATCGCGCTGTTGGCGCTCTTGAGCTTGAGGGCGACCGCCGTGATGCCGCTGACCGGGTAAACTAAATTGATGCCATACGTCGCGTCGAGCGACATATAGTAGCCTGCCGCGTCGGAGTACAGCACCGGCTTTGCGGCAACCTGACGCGACTGAAAGCCGAACGCGGCGGCGCGGTAGTCGCACGCAACGCGGATGCCGTCGACGATCACCGAAACCGGAGCGCCCGCGTCGGTCAATCCGGACAGCAGTTTGACTTCAAGCCGTCCGGAGAATCCGCCGTCAAGCGCGAGTTCGACCCACGCGCCGGACGCGCCGGCCGCCACCGCGAAAGTGTGGCCGCCGACCTCCAGCGAAATATTGCCGGTGACCGCGCTGTTGGCGCTCTTGAGGTGAAGAGCAACCGCCGAGCAGTCGGCCACGTTGTAGACCGTTTTGACCGTGTCGTTCGCGTTGGTCAGATCGGCGTAATAACCGAGTGCGGCGGAGTATTTGAGGTTGGCGATTTCCACTTCGTAGCGCAGAAGTTTGGCGTTTTGGGCGTTGGCGGCGCTGGCGGCGGCGTTGGATTCCGACGCGGCGGCGGCGGTCGCGGAGTTCCCGGCGCTGGCGGCTGACAATGCGGCGTTGGCGGCGCTGGCGGCGGCATTGGCTTCGCTCGCGGACGCGGCGGCGGCTGACGCTTCGGCGGAATTTTCCACCTGATCAAGCCGGTCGCGGCATTCCTGCGGGAACTGGTCGATCTTTACCAGCGCCGCGGTTTTGACTTCGATTTCCGAAGTGGTGTTTTCAATCTCAATATTGGTAATCGGCAGTGTCGCGGCGGAGTCGTCCTCCGGCTTGGAGACGTTCAACGTTCCGGCGACGGTTTGACGATAGCCCGGCCCGGTCAGTGTCAGCATAACGGCATGGGCGCCGACGCCGATGGCGGTGGTTTCATTCGACGCCAGCCGGATCACCCGCTGTCTGCCGTCAACTGAAAGTTCGCCGGAATAAACCGAGTTGTTTACGGCAAGTTCAATGTTGTAATTCTCAAGATTTACCGCCTGTCCGCCTGCGCGGATTGATAACGGAATGTCCAGTGTGTCGCCGCAGTGTACGGCCAGAAAAATACCGGAAGCCATAACGTGTTCTCCTTGTTGGTTGACCAATACTTCGGATATACCGGAATCCGGGCGGTTGTCAACCTCAAGGCGAATTTATGTTATCGGTAGCGGGCGGTAAAGTCCCGATGCAGTTTTTTGTCGGAGTATGGATCGTGCGGATCGGCCAGCTCGGTTTCCGAGTAGCCTGACCGGATCGACTCCACGGTAACGAGTCTGCGGGACTCATTGATGACAAATTCAATTCGCCAGGTCCGGCAGGCGATTTCCCAGACTCCGCCGCCGATTTCCGTCAGCCGTTTGCGATGGAAGTCCAGCGGTTCGACCGCCAGCTGCACCGCGCAGAAATTCGCCAGATCGATCGTGCCGATAAAGGCGTTCCGCTCAATAAACCGCGGCGAGAAAACCACTTCAAACGAGTTTTTTTGCGTTTCGTCCACCCATCCGGCGCGGGAGTCGGGGAATGCGTCGGCTTTCGGAATGTACGGCTTGATGTCGAATATCGGCGTAAGGTCAAGCATGTCGAAATTGGCAATGTGCAGAATATTTCCCTCAATGCCGGTCAATTCCACGCAGGACAGCCCGATCGGGTTCGGCCGGTGCGGCGAACGGCTGGCGAACACCCCGACCCGGCGGCCGGCCGGCGAGATCACCGGCGGCGACACTTTTGATTTCCAGGTCTGATTCAGATGAAATTTAAAGACCACCCATATCCGTTCAAAACCGGCGAGATCGCACAACGCCTCCTCGGTTCCGAACGCCGGAAACAGTTCAATGGTTCCCGCGTTGCGGGCGAACACCCCCTGCCGCGGCGCTTCATAGCGATAGCGTTCGCGGGTGTGAACCACCCCGATCGGGTCGATTTCCAGCCGGTCGTACACTTTTTCAGTTCGCCTTGGCCTCTTCGCGGGTCATTATCTGATCGACCGTCAGCCGGTATCCGGATTCCGGGTCGCCGTTCATGACGCCGCGGAAGGCTCTTAACCCTTGCGGAACCTCAAGGTCGCCGGCCTCCAGTGTGATATTGAACGCCTGATGTTCGCTTTCCAGGCGCAGTCTGCCGTTTTCGGCACGGCCGACCGCGGTGATCTTTTTGTTGTCGAACCGCATGTCCGTTCCGGCGTCCAGTGCGGCGGACGACAGCTGCGTGTAGCGGTCCGGCATCAGCGGCGTGAGCACCATCAACCCCGCCCAGGCGATCGCCGTGGCCAGCAGCGCCGAAAGAAATCCCACCTTCAGCCACTGGAAAAAGTTGACGTGAATGTGGCTTTTGCGTTCCAGCATACCCAGCGCCACAATGTTCGCCGTACTGCCGATCATGGTGATATTGCCGCCGAAACAGGCGCCGAACAGCAGCGCCCACCACAGCGGAAGGTCTTTCAAGGTCTGCGACAACTGCTCGATAACCGGGCTGAAGGCCGCAACAAAAATAACGTTGTCCACAAAGGCCGACCCTACCGCCGACACACTGAGGATGAACGGTACCAGCG